>JAUWKC010000246.1 GCA_030607345.1 Planctomycetota bacterium
AAAGGCCCTTGGCGAGTGCAAACTCTGCGGCGTCCGCGCGCTGATTGAATCGGCTCGGCTTACAGGATGCGGACTTGGCAGTTACCACATAGGCTTTCGACTGGCGCCAATGCTGAACGCCGCCGGACGAATGGGACACGCAAGATTGGCAGTCGAACTATTAACAAGTCAAAGCGAGACACAATCGGCCGAAATTGCCGAATACCTCAAACAGCAGAATATTCGACGTCAGCAGCGCGAGCGAAAAATACTCGAGCAGGCCTGCCGGATGCTCGACCAACAAGGCCTGGACCACCCGGACCGCAAGAGCGTCTGTCTGGCCAGCCGAGACTGGCATACCGGCATCATAGGAATTGTCGCCTCGCGCATCGCTGAAAAACTCCATCGCCCTGCAATTATGTTCAATATCGATTCGCCCGCCAGCCCAATGGCGCAGGGTTCGGCACGCTCGATACCAGGCTTTTCCATACTCGATGCAATCGCAGCCTGCTCGAAGCATCTAACCAGTTTCGGAGGACACAAAATGGCTGCGGGCCTTACCATAGAAAGCGAGAAAATCCCGCATTTCGCAGCCGACTTCGAAGACTACGCCGCGAAAAACCTCAACGAAGATGTTCTTGTAGATAAACTCCACATCGATGCGGTGGTCCCCTTAAGAGGCTTTAACCTGGAGAGCGTCAGGGAGCTTCAGTTGCTCGAACCCTTCGGCCAGGGCAATCCCAAGCCGACCTTTGCCACCAGGGCTGTACGCCTCGCCGGTCCGCCCAGAAAAGTCGGCGCAAAAGGAGACCATCTCCAGCTTGCAATAACCGATAATACCGCCGCGGTCCGATGCATCGGCTTTCGATTCGGAAAACTCGAAAAGAAACTGCTCGAACACGAGTTCTTCGACGTCGCCTACCAGCCCCAGCTCAACGAGTACAATGGCAGCTCCAGCGTCGAGTTCGTTCTCGAAGACATCCGGTTTGATTAAGCCCGGTCCGCCTACGCCGGACTCGTTAATCTTTACGCACTATCAGCTTCTTGTGCACTATTACCTTGTGAATTCTGAACCGTCCAAGAGTGTTCACCAGATTGAAAAAGTCCTCTGGGTTGCCGTTGCCGACGGCCAAGGCAATGTGCCCGGCTTCGTAGCCGCCGAGCCCGGCGCTCTTAAAGGCCGCGTCAAGACCGACCCATTTGCCTCCCACGTATGCTTCCACCCACGCATGGCCCCCAAAGCGGTCTTGTATGCCGGCAAAGTTCTTGATATAGGCAACGCCCGCCACCACTCTGGCCGGAATGCCGACCGACCTGCACATCGCTGCCGTCAGTACCGCGAACTCACTGCAGTCGCCCTGTCGGCTCGCCGCGACCTCCGCTGCCGACGCATAGCCCACCGAAAGGCTCTTGTTGTCGATATATGTGGCCACAAAACTCTCAATCTTACCGGCCGCCTTGGCCGCGTCTTTCGTGTTACCTACCGCCTTTTTCGCAAGCTCAACAATCTCCTTTCGGTCGCTTTGAAGAAAGCGCGTCGGCTCAAGAGCCTCCAAAAGCTCCTTATCCCTGCCCTTGTAAGGAAACTTCGCGCCGGCCGGCGCTGAAACAGGCCTGACCGTCACAACCACAGTCCCATCCTCCTTGACTGACACCGTTTGGTTGTCGGTCGAGGGAATGCTAAAGTCGTTTGCCCCCGGAACTGCCAGCAGGTAATATGTTATCGATTCTGCCGAGCCGACGTTGTCAAGCGGCTGAGGACTCGGAATAAACATCTTGTCAATCAATTCCAAAGGCTCATTTGTGCTGAGTGCAACTTCCTTCGTGCACGCCACCATCTCCACACGCATCCCCGCTATCGGCATAACGGTCTTTTGGGTCCGCAGCTCATCATCGAGATAGCTGCTGGTAACGATGCGACCTGCACCCGGTAAATTCACATCAGTTGTCGCCTCCGTCAACGAAACAACCCGCCCCAGAAGGTCAACGTTTTGCTTTGCTCCTATTCGGATTCGAGCGTCCAGAGCCTGCAGAATCCCGGCGCTGAATATCTTGGCCGAATATTCCGTGCCTTCCTTGAGCCCCTTCTTCAATGCCAGCAGACGCAGACCTTCTGCCATTATCGCGCCGGCGGGCCATTCCATCGTCTGCTTTTGCTCGGCCCCCATAGAACGGGTCGTCAGGTTTATCGTCCCCTGCTCGGTTACTATGCCCTCCACCTCCACCATCATCAATCCCAAATCCTGAACGGACTTGAATCCGAGCGGTTTGCCGTCACTCGTCTCGATACTGACCTCTGAGCTGTTTATAGTTATCGGAATGCCGGCCCGGCTTATTGTGATGCTGACCTCCTCGGTCGTCACAACCTTGGCCCCGGTCACGACCCGCGTCTGTATCGCGTGGCCGACCTTCTGGCCTTCCATAAAAACCGCAAGATACTCAATATCGCCCCAAACAGACCCGCCGCAGCAAAGCGTCAAAACCACCACGCCGATTAAGAACAAATATCCTCGTTTCATAATCGCATACCTTTCACCAATAGCACCGACAAATTGTTAAGTACTCGCATAAGGACCAGTATAAACCAAAGCGGCGGATTTTGGCAGCAATTTCACCTAATTGTAAATCACGCAGCCGATTTTCCCGATATTGCTAAAGGCTGCCCGATTTGCTTGTCGGCAATGTTGCCGGCTCGGTTGCATTATCCGCAGCCTCCGCTAAAATGGCCGAAAAGTATATGGAACCGAAATGTTGTATGACATATAACGACCTGTTGGAACTTGTCTCGTCGCCCAATGCGCCGCGCATCCGGGCCGATTCGCGACTTGTTGAACCGGGCGATGTCTTCGTTGCCCTCAAAGGCGCCGCCTGTGACGGTAACGACTTTATCGACCAGGCCGTCGACAGGGGAGCAAAATATATCGTCTGCCGCAGGCAAAGCGGCCAAACCACCTTCAAAAACAGCGAATGTGAGATTATTACGGTTGACGATTCGGCAAAGGCCGCAGCCGACCTCGCCCAGGCAAGCGCCGGCAAGCCCGCCGCGAAGCTCATCAACCTCGCCGTTACCGGGACAAACGGAAAAACCACCGTGGCCTTTCTTGTCCGCTCCTGTTTCCGACAGGCCGATGCCGGCTGCGGCCTTATTGGAACGGTCTTCTATGATACCGGCGCCCACTGCTCAGAGGCCTGCCTGACCACACCGGATTGCTTCGCCGTCGCACAATTGCAGTCCGAAATGTTGGACGCAGGCTGCAAATATATGGTCATCGAGGCCAGCAGCCACGCACTTTCACAGAACCGCCTCGCCGGCATCAGATTCACCGCCGCCGCCTTCACCAACCTCGCCGGCGACCATATGGACTATCACAAAACCGCCAAAGA
>JAUWKC010000043.1 GCA_030607345.1 Planctomycetota bacterium
GCCTCACAACGAAAACGAACCAGCTCATATCGCAGTTTTCCGGCTCAGTGGGCACCACCAGCCTGTCATCATCGCCGAGCATTTGTTGATACCATTTGGCGACCTGTCCGCGTTTGGCCTTGATTTGCTCAATGCGCGACAGTTGCACGAGGCCAAGTACACAATTGATGTCACTGAGCCTGAAGTTATAGCCCAGTCGTTCGTGACCGAGCCAGCCGCCGTCTTTTGCTCGTCCCTGGTTGCGGAGCGAAACGCATGTGTCGGCCAGGTCATCATCGTCAGTCAGGACCATTCCTCCCTCGCCGGTTGTTATCTGCTTGTTGGGGTAGAATCCGAAGACGCTCATAGTTCCGAAAGCGCCGGCTTTTTTCCCATTCAACGACGAACCCAGGGCCTCGCAGCTATCTTCGATAACTGCAAGCTTATGTTTGTCTGCTGCCTCGCATATCTCGTCGAACCCAGCCGGGCTGCCGAAGACCTCGACCGGCAAAATTGCCTTGGTCCTTTCGGTGACGGCGCCCTCTATTTTCGCAGGGTCCATATTGAGATTTGTCGGGTCGATATCGACAAATACCGGCTTTGCGCCGGCCATCATCACCGAGCTTACCGTGGCGATGAAAGTAAACGGCGTTGTAATGACCTCGTCGCCGGACCCGATTCCAAGCGCCTCCATACATAAGAACAGGCCGCTTGTCCCGCTGTTGACCGCCACAGCACGTTTTCTGCCGATGTACCGGGCGAAAGCTCGCGCGAATTCGGCAAGTTTGGGACCGAGGGAGAGATTGGGACTGCGAAGCACCTGGCAGACGGCCTCGATTTCCGTTTCGGTTATGTCCGGGCGGGACAAACGTATCTGCATTGAAATTCTCCTTGCCGGTACGGCTGTTTCAACTCCAGGCTCGTCAGCAGACAATGTTGGCGACGCCTGCAAGGTTGATGGTCTTTATACCGGCAGAATTTTACCGCCTGTAACTGATAAATCAAAAGGATTTTTGCACAGCGCTCACATCGCCGCACGGCTTTTGCTTACCTGCGGTCGGCTGCGGGCGCTGCGTCGTTGAACTTCCTCGGATGTGTCAAACGCTCCTGTTTATGGGACGGAGGTTTCAACGTACTACAGCGTAGCAGGCCCGGAGCGTTGAATTGTGCCTTTGTTGCTAAACAGCGCCCAGCTTGAGGCCGAATAATCAGATGGTCTAAAGAATGCAGTGATGAGGGTTTAGAGATGTCAAAAGGCAAAAACGTACTGACTACCGGGGATGTGGCCCGGATTTGCAACGTGGCGCCTCGAACGGTTTCAAAGTGGTTTGACAGCGGCCAGCTCAAAGGATATCGCATACCGGGCAGCAAGGACCGGAGAATACCCGTGAACGAGCTGACGCGCTTTATGAAAGACCACAATATGCCCGCGCCGACATTTGCCGCCGGCAACATCCGCGTGCTCATAGCCGACAGCAATGACGAGGCTGCCGCGGCGCTTGCAGAGAACTTGCGCGTCCAGGCGGATTATGAGGTCAAGACCGCCAATAGCAATTTCGAGGTTGGGGCCTTTGCACAGAAGTTCTCTCCACATGTCGTGTTGATAAACCTGTTGGCAGAAGGCATTTCGGCAACCGAAGTATGCAGGAGCATCCGGGATGACGAGGCCCTGCAGACCATAAAGGTCATAGCCCTGGCAAACCACCTGAGCGAGTCTGAAGCAAAGGCCTTGCAGCAGAAGGGCTTTGACGACGTCTGCAACTCTGACGGTGTCAACGAAGTTGTCAGAGCGATTGAGGAAACGACCGCAATCGTATATTAGCGGCAGGTTCATCTGCACAAGCTGTCGCTTTTTGCGCCGCCGGTTACGTGAAAGCCTATCTTGCCCGGCGCGGGTCGTCCTGCGTCAAACTCGCCTGAATCCAGCCGGGTGCGTTGTCGGTCGGATAAAGCTACCTTCTCGATGCCTGGGAGCGTCTGACCACCGGCCTGGATTTGCTCGTTTTTGCGCCGTTCTTCTGCAGGATTCTCATAGCCTTTTTGACGTCCGCCACTTTGAGGACGCCTGTAGTTCGGCCGCCCTTGGCTCCCGCGGTGCAGTAGGCATAGGCGATATTAATGTGATTTTTCGCCAGCTTCTCCGTCACCGAAGCGAAAGCCCCTGCCTTATTATCCATATCCACGCACAGTACCTGCGTTTCGTGGCACGGCATATTAGCTTTGGAGAACACATCTCTTGCTTTGTCCGGGTTCGCAAATACCACCCGCATAACGCCGTGTTCGACCGAGTCCATCATCGTCAAAGCGGTGATGTTGACCTTGGCTCGTGCGAATTCACCGAGCACCTGCGCCAGTACACCCGGCTTGTTGACCATAAATATCGAGAATTGTGTAGTGACATACATAACCTCAGCCTCTCTAATTATGTGGAATCCGGACGTTTACTATCACTGTTTAGTGCTTTTTGCTTATCTGGGAAAAATTTGAAAACCCTGTCGAGATTAGTTATTCTGAAAATTCTGTGGAGTTGAGGATTTATCCCGCTTATCACCACCTCGCCCCGGCAGGCGTGCAATTTGTCTCGCGTAGCCAGAAGCAGGCCAAGTAGCTGCGAGGAAAAGAATTTTACCCCCTCAAAGTCGAATACCATCATTTTGGGATGGTTCTCTTCCACGAACGCCCCAACCTGCTCGGTTGCAGTGGTTATCACCTGAGCATCCGTTATTGAGGGCAGCGTAAAACCCACTAACGCCACTTTTTCTTTGCCGGTTATTTTCACACAAGTGTCTTTAGTCATCTTGCTCTGCACCTGCTCCGGAATGCCTTAAGCCGGCTCCAATCGCCGAAAACCGGCAATTTGTCGAGTCTATAATCTTTCACTTTCATAACTCACTGATTTTTTACGCCGTCGGGGTCCCAAATCGTGGCTGCAATGTGCTGCTCCGGAATCTCTTCGGTCGTGTAATAATAAATCGTGACGACCTTGCCGTCGGGTCTCTGCACGCTCCTTGTGTAACCTATGTCCCAGGTTCGGCCATCGTTGCGAAGGCAAATCTCGTAGCTCCAGGTCTTGCCGTCATCGTTGCTGATTCTTGCACGTATCCCCTGGAGTTCCGTGCGATAGCGATACGCCGAGCAAATGCCGCGATAGCCGTAGGTAACGCACAGGCGCCCGTCCCGCAGCCTGACCAAACTGGGCGGATTTCCGTTGCTGCTTCCCGTATCGGCAACCTGGCTCAAAAAGCTCCATGTCTGGCCGTTGTCAGCGGACTCGTAAGTGTCTATCCAGCACTTGCGAAGTTTATGGGGACCTGAGATTTTGACGTCCAGTCTCCGACGCAGGGCCGAGACCAGATGGTTCTCGGAACAGCGGACGGTTGAAGGCATCACGGAGCGTATAGTGACAGGCTCATCGGTTATCCACGAAAGGAAGTTGAACGTCTTGCCGCCATCGGTGGTGCGGGCGCAGAAGGCCCTGTCCTGCAGCGCCGCTTCTACTTTCGGCTGACGCGCCGACAAGAATACCAGACAATCGTTCGGGCCGTTCACAAGATAATCCGTCCGAGCCGTCAAAGACTCACCGACCTCAAAATCGGGCAGCTTGTATTGTCCCTGCCAGGTCTTGCCGCGGTCATAAGAAACAAAAAATTCCGTCCAGTTCACTCTCATCGCAAAATCCGGATGTGCAAAATTAATATTGCCCGGACAAGGCAGCGCCTGGCCGCCGTCTCCGACAAAATTTTCGGGGTCTTCCACGGTCCAGGTTTCGCCGCCGTCGAGGCTCCTTGCCAGCAGGGTTTTTTGATTACCGTCGATGGAATGGCTGCAGTCCTTGGCCGCGTAGTCTCCCTGATGGAGTCCCACCAGTATTTCATTTGCCCAGACCCAGATGCCGTTGTTGGCGGGCCAGCCGCAGAACCGTCCCGGTTCGTGACAGACGATTACATGCTTAATACCGGCAGCCGTTGAATTGGCAGCACCTGCCACCAGAAGCCCAATTGCTAAAATGACCACCGTCTTTTTACTGTTCATATTTCACTTCCAGTTCCTTACGCATACCTGTTTTCCGCAGTAAACGAAAACACCACAGCCTATCCGGCCGCAACAGTTAATTTCCTTCCACGCCGAAAGCATTTCACAGCCCCACCCGAAAGTCCTAACGGCAGGCTTTCATCTATTATCCCAAATTTGCCGCTTTGAGTCGAGTCTTTTTATCAGCATTTCCAGCAGGCGGCAAAATGCCCGTTCGGGGCGGTTTTTTCCTGAATGTTGCCCTTCTGTTCGAGAGCAGGCCTTTTTTCCCGGCATATCTGCTCGGCCAGGGGACAGCGAGGGTGAAACGGACAACCTGCCGGCGGATTCAGCATGCTGGGCACCTCCCCGCCGGTGGCCGTCTTTCGCCCACGCTTCGACGTATCAACCTCGGGAATGGCCGACATCAGCGCCCTCGTGTAAGGATGAAGGGCGTTGCGGTACAGGTCTTCGGCCGGGGCCCTTTCGACGATTCTGCCCATGTACATAACCGCTACCGCGTCGCAGGCAAACTCGACAACAGCCAAATCGTGCGCGATGAACAGGTATGTCAGGCCAAATTCCTGCTGCAGGTCCTTGAGCAGATTCAGAATCTGCGATTGAATCGAGACATCCAAAGCGCTTACCGGCTCATCACAAATCACCAGCTTCGGCTGGAGCGATAGGGCCCTTGCAACTCCGATTCGCTGCCTCTGGCCGCCGGAAAACTCGTGGGGGTAGCGGTTTATACAATCGGGCGACAGACCAACCTTCAAAAGCAGTCTCGCCACGTACTCGCGAAGCTGCACGCCCGATATTCGCTTGTGCACTTTGACCGGCTCGCCGATGATATTGCCGACCGTCATTCGTGGATTCAGAGAGCCGAATGGGTCCTGAAATATCAGACTAACCTCTCGGCGGAGCTTGCGCAACTTTCGTCTGCGTGCGGTTAGAACCTCGGTATCTTCAAAAACGACCTTCCCCTCTGTGGCGGGCACCAGGCGAACTATAGTCCGGGCCAATGTTGTCTTGCCGCAGCCACTTTCACCTACCAGCCCGACCGTCTGGCCGGCCTGAACGTTAAAACTCACTCCGTCAACGGCCTTTATGTAGCCGACGGTTCTCCGCAGAAGACCTTTCTTTATCGCAAAATGCGTCTTCAGGCCCTCAACCTTCAGCAGCGGAGCCGCTGACGAGTTGTCCGTCATTTGCGTATCTTGATTCATATTCTTTATGTTCTTCTGCAGTTTCGTATCCCGGTGCATACCAGCAGGCAACGAATCTGTCCGGGCCTACACGCCGCAGCGCCGGCTCGATGCTCCGGCATCGCTTATCACCGCGACCTATGGGACAGCGCGGATGGAACTTACAGCCTTTCGGAAAGTTCAAAGGTTCGGGAACCATACCCGAAATTGTCGGCAGCCGCTGCCCTGCAAAGCCGAGACGCGGAAGGGACTTTAGCAGCCCCTGCGTGTACGGATGGAGCGGTTCGGCAAACAGCGGGCCCGAATCCGTTATCTCGACTATGCGCGAGGCGTACATTACACCCACCCTGTCAGCTCTTTCGGCGACCACGCTGAGGCTGTGCGTGATAAGAAGAATGCTCATTGCGTTTTGGCTCTGCAATTCATCAAGCAAGTCAAGTATCTGCGCCTGGATAGTAACATCGAGTGCCGTGGTCGGCTCATCGGCTATCAACAATGCCGGTCGGCAGCTTATGGCCATAGCAATCATAACTCGCTGACGCATCCCGCCCGACATTTGATGCGGATATTCGGCTACTCTCTGCTCCGGGTCGGATATACCAACCTGTCGCAGCATCTCGACGGCATCGGCCCATGCCTCGGGCGCATCCTTTTTTTGGTGCAGCCGTATGGCCTCAGCTATCTGGTCCCCGACCGTATAGACGGGATTCAGGCTTGTCATCGGCTCCTGGAAAATCATCGCTATTCTGTTGCCCCGCACATGCTGCATCTGTCTTTCCGGCAAGCCGAGCAGACTGCGCCCTCTGAAACGTATGTCTCCGTTGACTATCTTGCCCGGCGGAAATGAAATCAGCCGCATAATCGACAGCGCAGTGACACTTTTGCCGCATCCGCTCTCGCCGACAAGGGCAAAGGTCTTGCCTTTCTCCACGTCAAAGCCGACGTCTTGGACCGCTTTGACGACCCCCTCCTCCGTGAAGAAGCTTACACTGAGGTTCTTTACCGACAGCAGATAGTTCTCTTTGCTCATGCTTTCCTCAAACGTGGGTCGATTGCATCTCTCAGACCCTCACCAACCAGGTTATACGCCAGAACGGTGAGAAAGATTGCCAGCCCGGGGGACAAGGTCAGCCACCATAGAAATCGGCCGGTAGTGCTTACACCAAGACTCAGCATCTGTCCCCAGCTCGGCGTCGGCGGCGCCACTCCGAAGCCCAGAAAGCTAAGCGCCGCCTCGATAAATATCGCACCGGCGATGCCGAAGGTGGCGTTTACCAGAACCGGAGCGATGCCGTTCGGAAGCATGTGACGGAAAAGAATGCTCCGAAGCGGAAGACCCAGCGACAGTGCCGCCTGCACGAAGTCCTGTTTGCGGAGCTTGAAAAACTCCGCGCGGATAAAACGGGCGTCACCTGTCCAGCTTGTGATACCGATGATGACCATAATATTAAGGAGGCTTCGCGGGAAAAACGCCACAATCGTAATAATAAGAAAGAACGTTGGAATGGCCATCATAATCTCGACGAAGCGCATCCCGATAAAGTCGATTTTACCGCCGAAATAGCCCAGGATAGAGCCGATGAAAACACCAATTATACTCGATATGCCGACCGCCACGAAGCCGACCGAAAGGGATATCCTGCTGCCGTGAATCAATCGGCACAGAACGTCCGCGCCTACATCGTCGGTCCCCAGCCAGTTCCGGCGGTTGGGCGGCCGCTCGCGGACCTCCAGAGACACCTTGTCGAAGCCGTAAGGTATCGGAGGAAGAATTCCACCAGTTGCTTTTCCTGATGCCAGCATGCCCTTATAATCTCTTGCGTCAAGCTTCTTCGGAACGAAGACGAATAACAATACGCATCCGGTGATAAGCAGCAGACTGTTTGCGCAAATCTGGCGCCAGAGCACGCCTCCACGGACCGATGGGTCAATACGTCTGCGGTTTCGCCGGATAAGCAGCAACTGGATAATCGCCAGGCCCGCTGCCAGCAAGACGCAGTAGTCCGTTGGCTTCAACCCGGCAAAAAGAGGAAAGCGCAGGCGCCCGTCGATGCGAATCACGAACGGCTTATCATTGGCAATAAACGGCGCGAGCACCGCCAGCACAAACAGAAACACGATAAAGCACAAACTCGCAATGCTGAGGCGGCTTTTTCGGAACTCATGCCAAACCATTTCCCCGTAAGAGACGCCCCAATCCGACCTTTTTATTTGTTGCTTGCTCATGTATTATTCCACGCTCTCAAAACTTATCCGCGGGTCGGCGATGGCATAGGCAATGTCGCCAAGCAAAAGCCCGAACAGATTCAGAACTCCGCCTACTGTCGCCACCGCCATCACAACGTTGTAGTCGCGGGTAGTGACTGCCTCGAAAGCCAGTAGTCCCATACCGGGGACGCTGAAAATTCGCTCGATGATTACAGAACCTGCCAGCATCGCAGGAAGCAGTGTCGCCATAATCGTTATCACGGGAATTATGCTGTTGCGAAAGGCGTGTCTGAATATGACGGTGCGGTTCGACAGCCCCTTGGCGCGGGCGGTCCTTACATAATCGGCCTGCAGGTTGTCCAGCATCCCGGCCCTTACCTGTTTTGTCAGGTAGGCAAATCCCGTATACGTCAGGCACAACACGGGCAAAACCAGATGCCACAGCCGGTCCCAAAGCCAGGGAAAGAAAGGCAGGTCATCTGCGTAATTGCTGCTCAGACCGCTCGGCGGAAACCAGCCGTTCAGCCCGGTAAGATACCCTATCATTACCTGGCCGACCAGCATTACCGGCAGCGCCCACAGCACAAACACGACCACCGAACTGGCTCGGTCGAAAAACCGCCTGTGACGGACCGCCGCCAGAACACCTACCGGCAGCGATACGGTGTAGATTATCACGAAAGCTATGATGTTCAGCGTCAGCGTGATGAGCAGCCGCCCTTTTATCAGTTCGATGACGGGCCGATGGTGCTTGATAGAGTCGCCAAAATCCAGCCGGACTACTCTGTTCAACCAGGTCAGATACTGCACATGCACCGGCTTGTCCAGCCCGTAAAGACGCATCCGGGCCTCACGAACATCCGTTGCCCGCTCGGCATCCATCTGCCCACCGGGCCCCATCGACAAACTCACCGGGTCGCCGGGCGCAATCCGGCTGACAGCGAAGACCATTACGGTTATCCCCAACAAAGTCGGTATCATCAACAACAGCCGTCGGATTATGTAAGTCGTCATCTATACTTCTGCTTCACCAAAGGAACATACCACTCATGTTGATTAAGCCCGAGCTTGTGTATTATTACATTCTCAAAACGCTTATCCAAAAAGCGCTGCTCGGGCCTCGTGTATATGAACGTATAGGGCTGCTCTTCGTGCAAAATCCCGTGAAAACGGCGATATAATTTATTGCGTTTTTCCTCGTCCATGGTTCTTCTGGCTTCTTCAATGATAGCATCCGCCTGCGGGTTATTAAAGCCAACATAATTTGACCCGCGATTTCCAATCTGAGATGAATGCCATATCTGGTAAGGGTCCTGTGCCAACCCGCCGTGCCAGGCAAGACTGACCGCATCGAACTGCCGGTCCTGCAGACGCTGGATAAATACCGACCACTCGTAAGGGTCCGGGATAACTTCAATACCCACCCTCGCCGCTTTGTCCTTGAACAGTTTCACAATCTGAGTGTGAAGCGGAAGATTGCCAATCATATAATGAAACCTAAAAGGCACCC
>JAUWKC010000238.1 GCA_030607345.1 Planctomycetota bacterium
ATGTTAAAGCTCATCTCGAACCCGAAACTCGGCATCATCGCCCAACTGCCTTCAGCCGTTACTGTCTTGGCGTCGTCGTAAAGATACTGCGTAACAATATGAGTCAGCCTTGCCTCGGAATCCCTGGTCCCGAAGCTCTGCACGCCACGCGGCACACCAAATAAATACTGCACGAAATCAGTGTCGTGGATATGCAAATCCAGCGCCATGCCGCCGCTTCGCTTTTCGTCCACAGCCCAGCCGTCCCACGCCCATTGCGGCCTCGCGCACAATCGCCGAAAACTTGCAGCGACGACCTCGCCGTACTCGCCTCCGGCCACAATCTCCTTGGCCTTGGCGTACTCAGGCCAGAACCGCACACAGTGCCCGACCTGTAAAACCTTGCCGCTCCTTTTGGCAGCCCCCATCATCCGCTCGCAGGCACGCACGTCCAGCGACATCGGCTTCTCACATAAAACGTTTACTTCCGCCTCCAGGGCCTTTATCGAAAACTCAGCGTGCAGATATGTCGGCACTGTCAGCGAAACCGCATCGAGCTTTTCCTCGCGGAGCATTTCGTGAAAATCACTGTAAATCCGCAGCTCGCTCAAATCCACGTCTTCCGCCGCACCTTCGATATTGCCGACGGCTTCTTGTGCATTTCCCGCTGTTGCCGGATTCACGTCGCAAATCGCCGTAACTTCCACACCTTCCAGCCGCCTCCAGCAACGGTAGTGCATCCGCCCCATGAATCCAAAGCCCACAATACCTACTCTCATCATGCCTGCACACCCACCCTGGCTATTTGCTCTCCTGCAATGATACGTTCGAGCCGTCTGCTGCGCTCGGCCATCGAAATCTTGTCACTGCCCTCAACCGTCATCCAGCCGTCATAACCCACGTCCTTCAACGCCTTCATCACCCCCGGCCAGTTGACGCTGCCTTCGCCAATATTGACAAATTTGCCTCCGTGCCCGTCGCGGTTCAGCCTGAAATCCTTCACGTGACATTTGAAAATACGCTTACCGAGGACCGAAATCCAGTGCTCCGGCCGCGAGTACTTGACATGATTGCCGATGTCAAAATACGCCCGAACCCAGCGACTCTCAAACAAGTCGATAAAGCAGGCCATGTGCGCCGCATCAACAAAAAGATTGTTCCAGACATTCTCAATCGCTATAACAACACCTGTCTTCTCGGCCCTTGGAATAAGGCTTCGAATCGCAGCCTGAAAAGCATCGAATGCACGATTGTGGGCGGCAATATACTCTTCGTAGCGGCTATTCTGACCCTCCGCCGCAGAAATCAGATGCCCGGTCTTCTCATCGAAACGGATACTGAATTCCCACGGCTCAGGCATAGGCAAGACATCTATCCGGCCGGGCACCAAAAGAATGTCATCGGCGCCATAAGCCTCCGCGGCATAAAGCGCATCCACGGTGACGGCCAGGCTCTTTTGAACTTCATCACGGTCCGTACTATTGAATTTTGCCCAGCCCCGCATAACCGAATGAATCCTGATGCCCAGGTCTTCTGCAACTTTCCGCGCCTTGGCCGCCTCGGCCGGGCTTACAATACCAGCCTCCACACCGCCGAACCCGGCGTCCCTGACCTTGGCTAAAACTCCTTTGTCAGGCCTATCTACAATCAGAGCTTTGCGGTGCCGATATTTGGACGATACCTCTTTCTCTTGTTGTTCTTGTTTGCAGGAACTTACGGCAAAACACGAAGCAAGAGCCGCCGTCGCATAGGCTGATTTGAAAAGAAACCGACGCCGACTGAGCCGGCCTCCGGTTGAGTTCTGTGAAAACAACTGTATTTTCATGCCTCTACAAAGTCGTACTCTGTCCTATATAAGCTTCGTCTGCCCCGGCACCGCCACCGGCGTCATCGGCGCATCGCCAAATTCGTACACCGGCAGTGTAAAGTCCAACTTCGACGCGTTCATCACCCAGTCCCAGCTAAGAGCCCTACCCGTATAAGCGCTCATCCGACCCATTATCGCCGTCAGCGTACTCTCAGAAACCCGCCGGCCTTCGTTGAGGTATTTACCCTGCCGGATTGCCGCAATTTGGTCCGAATGTTGAGCTATGCAGGGGTCAGGCACCGGCTGGTCGTACCGGAAGGCATTTTCACCCTCGATTACTGCGTTGGCGAAATCAAAATACGCCGAACCATTACTGCCGCCCAGCCACTGGTCATTCCGACTTGTACAGCCTTGAATCTGTCCGCCTATATACTCAATCCGCACCCCGTTCGGATATTCGTATTCGACTATAAAATGGTCATATACGTCGCCGTATTCCGGCTCCGTCCGAGCCTGACGTCCGCCCATTCCAAGGCACTTCACCGGATGCGAACCCAGCGCCCAGTTCATCAGGTCCAGGTTGTGAATCTGCTGCTCGACAATCAAGTCGCCGCCAAGCCAAACGTAAAAAAGCCACCGTCGAATCTGCAGCTCCATATCCGACCACTCCGCCTGCGCCTCTGGGCCCCAGTCCAGCATGCCCCCTTCTATCCTCACACAATGCCCCGCGATAATCTCGCCGATGTCACCGTTATCGATGCGCTTCATAAGCTCGACAATGTGTGCAATCCTCCGCATCTGCATCCCCGCCAAAATTGTCACGCCCTTCTCATCCGCCAGTTCCGAAGATTTCATCACCGACCGCACGCCAACAGGGTCCACCGCAACCGGCTTTTCCATAAACACGTGCCTGCCCGCTTCAACCGCCGCTCGCAAATGCGCAGCGCGAAAATGCGGCGTCTCCGTAAGTATCACAAGGTCGATGTCGAAATCTATCACCTTCTTATAAGCATCAAAACCAACAAAACAGCTATCAGGATTGACCTTGACCTTCTCGCCGAACTTCTCGCCGACGTTTTCCCTGAGCTGCTCCAGGCAGCCTTCAATCCGGTCGGCAAACAGGTCGCCCATCGCCACAATCTCTACGCCCTCGGCGGAGTTGACACAATTTGTCGCATCATAAGTACCCCGGTCGCCACAGCCTATTATCCCCACACGCAGTCTGTCTGACCCTGCCGCATACATCCGATTCGCCGCGGCAAAACTTCGCTGCCGCCCCGAATTCTCAGGTGTCTCATTGCGCATTTTCTTGTCCATACCAAATCCTTGATAATCAATCCGCGTAATATACCACCGCCCGTTACCGCTGGCCAGACTATTTGGCCCAGCGTGCGCGCAGAAAAAAACCCAGGCCGCAAATCACCTGGGTTCGAAAAGCTTCTCAGCCCCATAGATTTTCCAAACCACCTAATCCTGTCTGCCCTGCCGCCAGTCCTGTTCTCGCGTGCCGTGATAGGTCCGAAGCACATACTCAAATTCCTTCGACGACCTCGGCTCGAGCTCCAGCGTGAACTTCACCGTATTCAAATCCACCTTGTCGTATTCGCCGAACTCACCGGACCGGCTGATGTCCCAGTACTCTGTGCCGAAGTTCCGTTTTATCTCAACCTTGACGCCAAGGTCGCGCGTATTCTTGACCTTGACCTTAAACGTGCGAATCTCGTCCCAGCCGA
>JAUWKC010000177.1 GCA_030607345.1 Planctomycetota bacterium
CCCCCCCCCCCCCCCGCGCAGCTTGACATCCTGGCGAGACTGGCTTATGATAATATGGTCAAAGAGGGGCCGTGGTATGAGAATGCTGCATGAGGTACCAGCTTTCGGCCGAAGAATAAAGAAGGTAAGTGGTTAGGCTTGTGCCGCACGGAGCGTTTGAATCTTGACTTACGAAGGTTTATAGTTTGGATTCCAAAATTGCACCGGTTAACGACAGTTAGGAGGTTATGTTATGTACAAGGTTCTGTTTTCATTTTTTGCCGTGCTTGTTCTGTTATGGGGCTGTAATTCGGTCTATGCCGAGACCGCAAGCACGGGCGGAAACGCCACAGAAGCAGAGGTTCAAGAGTCGCAGACAAGCTCTGCGGCGTCGGACGGCAACCAGGTCAGCAGCCCTGCCGGCGTATCGGGACAAGAAGACCAGGGCCAGATGCAGCAGCGGCGTCAGAGAAATCTCGACAGGCTAAGAAAGAGGCGCCAGACGAAAACGCAGGAGATAGAACAGGTAAGAAAACGGCAGCACGTCCGTCCCGAGCCGGAAAGGCTCCGCGGCGAGGGCGAAGAGCAGCAAGCGGCGAACCTCACACTTCAGTTGGAACGCGAGAGCGAAAAGCACATCAGGCGCATAGCCCGACTTGACCGAATCAGGGAATTGGGTGTCGAACTGGGTCGTGAAGACGTTGTCAGCCGAGCAGAGAAGCTCAAGAGGAAGGAACAAATGCGCTACAGCCGGAAACATCAGCGGATGCAGGCCCGGATGCGCAGGGGTATGCGTACGGAAACGAGGCAGCGGAATGTTCGACCTCAAGAAAAACCGGTTCGGGAAGGGCGGGGAGGTGCGAGGCGAGGTGGATACAGACGAGGAGGCGAAGGGCAAGACCGTGAAGGGCGAACCCGCCGGCCCCGACGGTCTGGAAGGGACGAGCGCTGAGCGCAGAGGGAATTGTGTGTAGCATAAATCAAGATAGCGAGGTAAGAAATGCTTAGAAAAGTACTGGTTATAGTCGTTGCAGGGGTGTTGGTTGGCCTTTGTGCGAACGGCTGCAAGAAGAAACCGGATGAACCTGGCGAGCCGGTTGACCCCAACCAGCAGGCAGTGAAAATTATGCAACAGGAGAGGGACAAAGCTGCGCAGGAAATCACCAAGGAAACCATGGAACAGGAGCTGGCCAAGCTCGAAAAAGCGGTAGACCAGGAAATCGCTGAAGAGCCGTAAGGCTGTTCCGTCGCTTACTACGTTGGCAAACCGGCGGTAGTCCGGCAAACAGTAATGGCCGGGGACGCGGTTTTTATTGCAACAGCGGGGCTCTGCTGCTTACTACATAGATTTCGCCAGGGCGAAGGTGTCTCCGGCCGGCCCAAGGTCTAGATAGAAGTCATCACCGCCATTTTGCCAGGGTAGAGTCGCAACCGCAAAGCCAGGTCATTTCTCCGATGAGTCAAGTTAAGGCCCGCTCTTTGCCGAATCATACTAATAACGAGCCGACGAAGCTTCCGAAGATTCAGAACGAAGTTACGAGATGAGGCTCTTGCCCGGCCCTGCGATGATACGGTCGAAACGATATTGCCTTTCGAATCGCAGGCGATTAGGCTAATATGCAGGAAATTGTTTTTGAAAAACATCTGATTACGTGACGGATTTCGGGTCAGGGAGATTTTTGATATAGGAGTAGAGAATGAATTACCTACGTCTGAGCATTGCTTTATTGTTTAGCGCGGTTATCTTGACGGGCTGCCAAAGGCAAGCGGCCAGGACGGATTACGACAGACCGCTGCCGCCCGGTGCCCTTGCGCTGCGCAAGATAACAAATCCTGAGCAAATCCCGGATTTCAGCTACGGCTGCTATAATATGGCCCGGATGCAACAGGCAATTGATAACAGCCTGAACTATCTGAGCAAGGCTTCCAGTCGGCAGTTCTTTCCCTATGGCGAGATTACACATACCCAGGCGGTGGAAAGCCTCAAGGCGTTCAGGGAGCTGATTGGTTCGGGGGTTCGGGGGGATGCACTTAGTGCCGCGATAGTCGAGAAGTTTGATGTTTATACGTCCGTAGGCTGTGACGACAAAGGGACCGTTCTTTTTACGGGCTATTATACGCCGATATTCAAGGGCTCCGCGACCCGGACGGAGCGATTCAAGTACCCGCTGTACAATCAGCCGGCGGACCTCGTCAAAGACTCATTTGGCCAAATACTCGGCCGGCGTGGAGACGACAACCAGATAGAGCCATTCCCAGCCCGGGCCGAGATTGAACAATCGGGCATGCTCAAGGGCAGCGAGCTGTTTTGGCTTAGCGACCCGTTCGAGGTTTATATCGCCCATGTTCAGGGTTCTGCGAAACTGAGAATGCCCGACGGCAATCTCATTACCGTTGGCTACGCGGCGAACAACGGACATCAATATCAAAGCGTAGCGATGGAGTTAATCGCAGCCGGCCGGATGGCGGCAGAAAAGATGAGCCTGGCGACAATGATAGATTACTTCAAGCAGCACCCGGCTGAGGTCGCCGAGTACACACAGCGCAATCCAAGGTTTGTGTTCTTCCGCAAGTCCGAAGGTCCGCCTCGCGGCAGTCTGAATGAGCCTGTAACGAAGATGCGAACCATCGCCACCGACAAGTCGATTTATCCAAGGGGATGCCTGGCCTTTGTAGAGGCGACCCTGCCGACACTGGCAGGCGGCAGTGTCTATCTTGACCCCTACAGCGGCTTCGTTCTTGACCAGGACACGGGAGGCGCGATAAGAGCGGCGGGGCGGTGCGACGTCTATATGGGTGTGGGCGACACGGCAGGCCAACTCGCAGGGCAAACTTACCACCAAGGCAGGCTCTACTACTTATTCTTGAGACAAGAATCGCAACCAATGCTCAGCGCAAGTCCGTCGGCTTCGGATAGGCTCTTAACCTCTGGAAAAACGCTTGGCCAGGCAGACGACAAAAAGCGCCATTAGGCATCCGCCGGCCACCGCCTCAGCCATTGCCAACTGTCGATAAAACCCCTGGGGCGAGGGGAACAAATCACCGTAACCCAGCGTGGTAAAGGTAATTGTGCTGAAATACAAGCCCTGGGCAAAGGAAGGGTAGGTCTGTCCGCCGCGAAAGATAAGTGCATCAGGCTGGGAATAGACAAAGGCACAGGCAACAATTATCAGCGCCGAGGCGAACAGTACCCTCACAGGCCTTTCCCCGTAGCCGAACAGCATCCTTCCGAAGACAAACTCCGGGAGCAACCGCAGTCCCGACGCCAGCCGGCGTAATTTCGCGGCCGGTGAGAGGCGGTCGTAGCCCTGGCCTCGCAACTTACGCCAGAGCCCGGCACATCTTTCATTGTAAAAGCACTCACCTGCCAGGTGATAATAGCCCGCCTCCTGTGCAGACTGCTTTACGAATCGCCAGAAGCTTTCATCCTCGCCGCAGCGCCTGCGGCCGAAGTGTACCGCATCATAGACGGGTACGGCCCTGCTGGATGAATAGACGCCTCCGAAATCCGTTTGGCCAAGGAATTTTGCCTGTGAGAAATTTGCGCCCTTGACGAAGTGGGTATTGGCGAACCTTGCGGAGGACTCGAAGAGGACATTGCCGAGCAGACAGTAGCCGTTAAAGACAACGGTTCTGAATTTTGCGTCTTTATGGAAAACAGCGTTCTTGAAGGTTACGACCCCTCCAAAGGAGCAGCCGTCAAAGCCGCCGGCGCCCCAGAAGACGGCATTCCTGAATCGTACCTGCCCTTTGAAGGTGGAACTGTTGAAAATGACATCCGCCTTGAACTCGGCGGTCAGACTTTCCGGTTCCGACCAGGGCCCGGAGAAAATGATATTGTCCTCAAAGACACACTTGTCAAAGACTATGGACTGTGACAATATCACGGTACGACGATGCTGTTCGGTTTCTACGAGAAGTTTTTCGGTCTGGAATTTTTCGGCAGGCTCAAAAAAACGGTTCAGGTCGAGTACCCCGGTGACAGTACATTGACTTAGCCGAATGTCATCACCGTCGGCTAAGGCCTGCAGCAGCTCGCTTGCCGAGACATTCTGTTTTTCTCTTTGAAACGCCATCGTCAAAAAGCTCACTAATTAAAGCAGCAGATGCACCCTAAAAGCCAACGCGAATGGAATTATCGTCGATAAAAGCAAATCTGACAAGTACAAGTTGAAGTGATAACGATTCTATTTGGGATAATTTGCCCGGCGTGCGTTCATATTTGGCTACTCAAGGGGACAGCGAAGTCTTATAATTGGTGCTGTTATGGACCGAGCCATCTATAGAATAATCGACGCGAACTTCAATCGCGCCCGGGAAGCGGTCCGTGTGATAGAGGACTTTTGCCGGTTCGGCTTGAATTCCGAGCTGCTGAGCGGACGGGCCAAGAAGCTAAGGCACGAGCTTTCAGCGGCGATAGCCGAACTCGACGCCGGCCGACTGATTGCCGCCAGGGATACACTCGGCGATGTCGGTGTAAACAGAGCAGTCGA
>JAUWKC010000267.1 GCA_030607345.1 Planctomycetota bacterium
CGGGGCGATTGGAGAGCTGGAAAAGCAATTGCAGCAAAAGGAAAGCGAGCTTGCCCAATCCGACAGCGGCAAAATAATCCAGAACGAAGTGACCGAAGAGCACGTCGCTCAGATTGTCTCGAGGTGGGCCGGAATACCGGTTGCAAAACTGCTGACAGCAGAGCGTGAGCGATTGATGAAGATGGAAGAGTCTATCCGGAGAAGGCTTGTCGGGCAGGATGAGGCCGTCTCGGCCCTGTGTAATGCGGTTCGGCGAAACAGGGCCGGACTCGGCGACCCGAATCGCCCGATTGGTTCATTTCTGTTTCTCGGGCCGACAGGCGTGGGCAAGACCGAGCTTTCGAAGGCGCTGGCCGAGTTCCTGTTCAACTCGCCGAACGCTATGGTGCGGATTGATATGAGCGAGTTTATGGAGCAGCACTCGGTAGCAAGACTTATCGGCGCGCCTCCGGGCTATGTGGGTTACGAGGAAGGTGGCCGGCTGACCGAGGCGGTCCGTCGAAAGCCGTATTCTGTGATTCTGCTCGATGAAGTTGAAAAGGCCCATCCGGAAGTCTTCAATGTCTTGCTGCAGGTCTTCGACGATGGCCGACTCACCGATGGCAAGGGTCGAACCGTGGACTTCAAGAACACGGTCATTATTATGACCAGCAACATCGCCAGCCAGCAGATTCAGCAGCTCACTGAAGAATCGGGCGCCGACTGGGAGATAGAGGCCCACGTCAAAGACGCCCTCAAGCAGCATTTCAAGCCGGAGTTCCTAAACCGGATTGACGAGATAATCGTCTTCCACATGCTTACAAAGGACGACCTGAAAAAAATCGTCGACATCCAGCTCAATTACCTGGCCGAGCGCCTCAGGGGCCGCAAGATTGAGCTTGAGTTTACCGAAAATGCCCGCAAACTGATTACGGACGAGGGCTACGACCCCGTATTTGGAGCAAGACCGTTAAAGCGGACGATTCAGCAAAGACTGGAAAACGCCCTTGCGTCCGAGCTGCTGGCCGGCAAATTCACCGAGGGCGACAAGGTAAAGATAGACGCCGACCAGCATAAATTCACATTCGGCAAGGTCTGATTTGGGCTGACGGGCAAGTGACCTGCAATCATCCCGGCTGCTTCAAGTAGGCACTGCAAACCGCTGAAAAAACTAAAAATTGCCTTGCTCTTTTTGAGAGAGAAGTAAGAATAAGCATCGGCGTGCTTTTTGCGTGTTTTCAGGCTGTAGACTCAGGGTAAAGGCGTTATTGCAGGAAGACCTAAATGGAAATCAAAAAACTCGTTGAACAGGTGAAGAAAGACGAAATAGGGTTTGTCACTCTGCAGTTCACCGACTTGTTGGGCGTGACAAAGGAGATTATCATCCCGGTCGAAGAACTTGAAGACGCGGCGCGGGACGGGGTCTGGTTCGACGGCTCTTCGGTGGAAGGCTTTGCCCGGATACAGGAAAGCGACCTGTTCTTGAAGCCGGACCTTAATACGTTCGCCGTAGTGCCCTGGCTTACCGATGAGGGCAAAACGGCAAGATTTATCTGTGATATCTATCGCCCCGACGGCAAGCCCTTCGAAGGCGACCCAAGGTTCGTTCTGAAGCGGGCCCTGGCAGAAGCGGAACGGGCGGGGTTTGTGTTTAATGTCGGGCCCGAGCCGGAATTCTATCTGTTTAAGACCGACAGCGAAAAAAGAACCGTTCCAATAGATTACGGCAGCTACTTCGACCTTTCTTCTCACGAAGGCTACAAGGTGATAAAAAAGATAGTCGCCGCTCTCGGAAACTTCGGAATAAAAGTCGAAACCTCGCACCATGAGGTCGGCCTGGGCCAATACGAGATAGACTTCCATTACGGCCACTGCCTGGATATAGCCGATAAGGTGGTGACATTGAAGTTCAGCGCGAAGAAGATAGCCCAGATGTATAATATGCGCGCCACGTTTATGCCTAAGCCGATAATGGGCGCCGCTGGTTCCGGTATGCACATACATCAAAGTCTGTTTGATACCAAGGCCAAAACCAATGCCTTCTATGACAAGAACCGCAAATACAATTTGTCGAAGGTTGCCCGCAGTTTCCTGGCCGGTCAGGTAAAACACGTAAAAGCGATGTGCGCAATCCTTTGTCCAACGGTGAATTCGTACAAGAGACTGGTAGCCGGCTTCGAAGCGCCCGTTTACATTACCTGGGCCGCAATGAATCGCTCTGCTTTGCTGAGAGTGCCGAAATGGTTCGGCGCAAAGAGCGAAGCGGCACGAATCGAGCTGAGGTGCCCCGACCCTGCCTGCAATCCCTATCTGGCCTTTGCAGTTATGTTAAGTGCGGGCCTGGACGGGTTCAAAAACAACCTCGAGCCGCCTGAGCCGGTCGAGGAAAATATCTACCAGCTCGATGGCGAGAGCCTCGTGCAAAGAAATATTGATGTTCTGCCGAGTTCGCTGGCCGAAGCGCTGGATGAGTTGAAAAAGGATGAGCTTATGCGGAATGTGCTCGGCGAGCACCTTTATGAAAGATACATCGACGTCAAAACGAAAGAGTGGGACGAGTTCAAAAAGCAGGTCACAAACTGGGAAATCGATACGTATTTGGATGCGTTCTAATTTTTCCGTCAAGGCAGCAATCCAGCCGGTTGGTACGCACAGGTGGTATTACGGGTCGTACCAATGTCTATGTTGCAATAGCCGGGATTTAATCTGGCACTTCTGTTATAACCTTGGCGCCTTTATCTTTAACCTGCATCTCGTGTTTCGGCAGTTCAAAGAAGAACGTACACTGAGCCCTGCACCGGTCGGACCTCCTGCAACGCGCACTTCAGTTCGTTATTGCCAGTAATTCCTGCCCCACTCGTCGGCGAGTATCGATAAATCAATGAAGTCAATCGTACAGTCACGATTCAAATCAGCCGGGCTCACCTTCGCGCAAAAGTCCTGCAGCCTCCATAAATCGCTCAGGTACCCATAGCCTCCGATGCAGTCATATCCGTAACCACCGAACATCCAGAAGTCGCCGCTGCCGTCTTTCCGGCAGAGACTGCCTTGTCGCGCGCCCGGCACGTTCTTGGCATCGGCAAGCCCCCTGTAGTGCCCGCTGAAATACCTTATTGTAAAAAAAAGGTAAAAAAGCTGGAAGAAAATTTGACA
>JAUWKC010000218.1 GCA_030607345.1 Planctomycetota bacterium
CTGGGCGATGAATCCCGGCCGTCCGTGAAAGCGTGAATGAAAACATCCTTCACATCATTTCTCTTGGCCAGCTCCAGCAGTCCGTAAAGATGGTCCAGCAGCGAGTGCACACCAGTGTCGCTGCACAGCCCCATAAGATGTATCTTGCCGGTGTTTTTCTTTGCGAAATCGACCAGGTTCAGGAATTCCCCCTTTTCGAAGAATGAGCCGTCGCGAATGGCCTTACTGATTCTCACGGATTCCTGCGGCGCTATCCTGCCTGCGCCAAGGTTCTGATGGCCCACCTCGCTGTTGCCCATTGTTCCTTCGGGAAGGCCCACGTCGCGACCGCTGGCGTGAATCAGACACTTTGGCAATTTGACCGTCAGGGCGTCGTCAACCGGGGTGTCGGCACACTTGACGGCATTGAATTTGTCTTCTTCGGGGTTCGGGTTATGCCCCCACCCATCCCGAATAATAAGCACAAACGGCTTCTTGCTCGAAGCTGACCCTTTTTTTCCCATAAAAACACCTTTAGCACTACTGCGTGCAACCCTGCTATATCTTTGTTCTGCATAACAACCGTACAGCCTGACCGATTAACGGCAGATATGGTATAAGCCTCGGCTGAATATGTCAAACGTCAATGCGGCAATGCAGGCAAGTGCATTCAGACACAAGCCTTTGGTGGGATTAGTTGTTGTGCTGTAATCCAGAGCGGGAATTTTTAATCAGCCACGCACATTTTTTGACGATAAGGGTAGAGTACGCTATCGGGCTCGAAAGGCAGGATATAGAAGGGAACCGGTATGGCCGATAATCCGACATTCTGGGCGCCAGGCAAAAGGACGGAGCAGAAGTGCCTTTTGTTTTTTGCTTTTCTGCTTCCGGCGTTTGCCCTGATGTTTGGCAGCGGGTGTGCGCAGCGCCAAAAAGCAGTCGACCTGTATGTCGAGGCGGTGATGCGGAGGACGCTGAACGAGCGAGAGCTGGCCATCGACAAGCTCAATGCAGCGGCCAAGGCAGACAAGCATTATTATCCCGCCTATTCTCTGCTGGGCGAAATCTACGAGGAAATGCAGCGATACGAAGACAGTGCCGCGGCGTATCAAAAAGCCACCGAGTTAAATCCCTGGTCTTCAAAGGATTGTCTGAGTCTGGGGCGGGTTTTGCGAACCCTCAAGAGGTACCCGGAGGCGGTCCAAATCTACGATAGAGCCTGTGAAATTAACCGCAACGATTTCGAGGCGCACCTTTACGCGGCGCAGAGTTGCTACGAACTTAAGGACTATAAAAGGGCATTGTCCTACGGCCGCAGGGCCGAGCGGCTCGACCCAAATGTCTACGAACTGCAGAAGTTGCTTGGCGACATTTATAAGCTGCAAAAGGATTATGACCAGGCTGTCGCCGCTTATGAGCTGGCCCTGGAGCTTGACAGCGATAATCCGGATGTTATGATATCATTGGCCGCAGCTTATATGAACAGCGACCGTATCGAGCCGGCGAAGGAGCTGCTGAGCCACGTGCTCAAAATGGAGCCGGGCCGGGCGACCGCCCATCGGCACTTAGGGTATTGCTGCCTTCTGCTCGGTGATGTCGATGGAGCAATAGAAAGTTACGAGCGAGCGATAGAAATCAATGAAAACGACTGGCAGGCCTTGCGAAGTCTGGGTATTGCGTATATCTTCAAGGCGATTAAGCAGGACGACCAGCAGTTCAAGGCCAAAGCAGTGACGCAGTGGCGGATGTCACTTGACATCAATCCGCACCAGAGGTGGGCACGGCAATTGCGTCAGTACGTACGAAAGTATTCGAAATAGTACCGGACTCCGGGCCAAAACG
The DNA here is from genome assembly GCA_030607345.1 of Planctomycetota bacterium. The sequence continues at coordinate 1,822 of JAUWKC010000218.1, forward strand.
AGAAAACCTAAAAGCATACGTTCCTGTGGATTTCAAGACGTGACCGTACCAGGCAAAGAGCAAACCAAATCCCAGTCGGCACTGCATACGGCTTTTTCGTCACGGTTAATGCATGCAAAGCTGCCGAGCATCAAAGAACATCTTATTTTCTGGTCCATAGTCATATTGGGTGTGGCCGCCGACCTGTGGACCAAAAGCGCGGTTTTCGCCTCGCTCGAGCAGGACGGTTCTGTGCCGATAGTCAATGGCTTGCTTCGACTGGTCAGAACGGAAAATCCCGGCGCCGCTTTTGGAATAGCTATGGGCCAGCGCTACCTTCTCGTAGCCGTTTCGGCAATCGCCTTGCTAATAATACTGTTCCTGTTCGTTTTCGTCGAGATACGCCCGATGATTGTTCACGTTGCTCTCGGGCTATTTGCCGCCGGGATTGTCGGCAACCTTTACGACAGAATATTCAACGACGGGATGGTACGCGACTTTATCGATGTTGTGTACTGGCCCGGCAAACACTGGCCCGCATTCAATATCGCCGACGCCATGCTCTGTGTCGCTGTCGGATTGATGATGCTTTCAACCTGTTTTTCTCGTGAGCGAACCCGGTAAGCGGTGTCTTCGTGCCGTTCAGCTTATATCGCCGCAGAGTATTGTCGGTCGGTTTTACTGGGACGCCTTCTCAAAAACATGTTCGGCGACATAAATCGGCGTGCTCGAAGCCACACCCAGCGCAATCGCATCGGATGGACGTGAATCGATTTCCACGGTTCGGCCATCCACGCTCAAAGTTATTTGCGCGTAAAACGTATGATGCCTCAGGTCATTTACAACTATCTTCTCTATCCTCGCCCCGAGACTTTTGATGACATTGTCCAGCAAATCGTGTGTCATCGGACGCGGCGTCTGGATGTCTTTTAGTCGCCGGTCAATGGCGAAGATTTCGACCACCCCAATCACAATCGGGAAGCTGCGCTGGCCGTGCCGCTCCTTCAGAACGATTACCTGCTGGTCCGACGTCTCGTTTATGATTATCCGCGACAGTTCCGCTTCGATATCCATATAGCCCCCTTTGTAGTCACCTTTCCAGTTCGGAGAGATGCTTTTCGACTGTTTCGAGTTGTTCGGTCAGCTCAGCCAGCTTTTCCCTGGCCCGGGCTACGACTTCCGGCTTGGCTTTCGTTACAAAGTTCTCGTTATTGAGCTTCGCCTCTACCGTCTGCCTGGCCTTTTCGGCCTGTTCTTTCTGCTTCTCAAGCCGGCGTCGTTCGGCATCCGGGTCAATCAGGTCGTGAACATAAACCTCGGTCGTGTCAGACATTACAGCCACGGTAGCGTTTCGAGGTTTCTCGACCGCGGGGCCTGCTTCGAACTCTCCGACGCCGGCCAACTGCCGGATAAGCTCGGCGTTTCGATTCAGAACCTCGGCGCTTTGCAGCGCAGCCTTGGCAGAGACCGTCAGCCTCTCAGTGCCCGGCGTGTTATATTTATTTCTGATGTCCCTTACGGCACGAATGGCGTCCTGGACAAGAGCAATCTCCTGCTCGACCTGTCCGTCCACGAAAGAATCGAGCCTGCCTGGCCACTGCGCTGTCACCAGGGCATCTGCCTGCCCGGTCTCCGCAAGGCCCTGAAGGGCTCTGGCCGGAGCAACCTCGTTTAGCTTCTGGAATATCCCCTCGGTAATAAAGGGCACGAACGGGTGCAGCAGACGCAGGACCCCATCCAGAACGAAAGCAAGAACATTCTGAGCCGTGGGCTTGTACTGCTCATCCTGCAATCTCGGCTTGGACCACTCAAGATACCAATCGCAAAAATCATTCCAGAAGAACCTGTAAAGCTCGCTCAAAGGCTCACTGTACTTGAACTCGTCCAATTGCTGCGTGACATCCGCTATCGTCCGCGCAAGCCGCGACAGAATCCACCTGTCCGTTACCGTCATCTTGTTGCTGTCGAACTTTTCCGGCGCAATAC
>JAUWKC010000328.1 GCA_030607345.1 Planctomycetota bacterium
GCCCGCCCTTGTCCAGCTCAATTATTTGTCCCTGTCTTAGCAGCACCGCAGGCTCATGTCCGCAGTTGCAGTACGTTATCCCCATATTCTTCACGTCGACGATTCCGTAGAACAGGGAGATAAACTCACCGCTGCCGCACTCGCTGCACGCCGCCTCGTTCAGCCTGCTGATAAGCCTCTCCATATTTTCGCTGCTGCATTCCACGTCCGTGTACGCTCGCATCGCGCCTCTGAAACACCCCATCATCAGTGCCGCAGGTATGCCTTTACCCATCACGTCTGCGATTGCCACGATAAGCCGGCTGTCGTCCAGCTTGATAAAATCGTAAAAATCACCGCCTACATCGAAGCACGGAATATAACTTGCCGCTACGTCCAGCCCCGGCATAAGCGGCGCCCTGCCCGGAATCATTCTCCGCTGGACGGCCCCGGCTACCCGCATCTGGTCGGCGATATGCGACCCCTCTATCGCTTCGGCATACAGCCTGGCATTCGTTATCGCCACCGCGCACTGCGAACCAACCGCACGCGCAAGCACAATATCATCTTCGCCAAAATGCACGGCTCGCGGTGTATAAAGACGAAGTACGCCGATGGGCTTGCCCCTGAACTCCATCGCAACCGTCAACTGGCTCACAAGACCTTCCCTGACCGTTGCATCCTTGTACTTGACCCGACCGTCGAGCCGCATGTCGTCAAGAACTACCGCCTCGCCGGCAAAGGCGGCTTTTACTACCGTGTCATCTTTTGTGACGGGCCCTTTGCTCCGGTACTCTTCGCTCAGACCGTAAGTGCTGCGCATCTTCAAATCGCCCGTCTGTTCGTCCAGCAGCCGAATCGAGCAGGCCTTCACTCCCGTTATCCGAACAGCAGCTTCCGACAGTTTGCCCAGAACCTCCTGAAGCGAAAAATCCCCCGCCACCAGCGTCGTGAGCTGGTAAATCTGCTCCTCTCGCTCAATTTGTCTCTTTGTCTTCTGTGCCATAATCAACCGGTTCGATAAATCACAAAATTATACTCGAATTGCCGCTCTTTTGCGAAACGTTAAATATCACACTACTGTTCTTGGCCCAATTTGTTCGTTTGCAAAATGCCGCCGCTTCAACTATTATAGCCCCGTCGTCATGGCATCTGTCTGACGGCACGTTATATTTGTTGACGCTTCATTATCGAATAGATGTCGGCAAAGCCGGCCGCTGCCGGGCAAATTGAGTGATTCTTCGAAAGTGACCGCTAAACGTATAGTCTTCACAGGCCGGGTTCAGGGTGTCGGTTTTCGATTTGCCGCACTGAGAATCGCCGACCGTTATGCGCTGGGCGGGTGGGTCCGAAACCTGCCCGACGGCGCCGTTGAAATGCTCGCACAGGGCGATTCCCGCGACATCGACCAATGCCTGCGCAACATCGAAGAATCCTTCCGGGGCTACATAACAGAAACCAGAATTGATGATGCCGTCCCGGACCCCGAATACGCGGATTTCAAAATCACATACTAAGAGCCTATCTGCCCACAATCACCCACTTGATACGCGGGTAGAGCGGCGGCTCACAAACACGCAAAGCTTAATCTGAGCGCCTCCGGTAAACATTTTTTTCCAGGGGACGTGTTCGGTGTCGAGGCTGCCGGCGCCCATTCCCCCATCGGCTCCGGATAGCAAAATAATACACACCAACACCCGACGCCTATTCTATTCCAAGTGCGCAGGAGACAACCTGTTATAATAGACTTGGCGTTGGATTCTTCGCCAGAATCCTTCAGTCCGGCCCAATCACAAAAGTATAAGGAAGACC
>JAUWKC010000109.1 GCA_030607345.1 Planctomycetota bacterium
ACAGCCGTGCCCTCGAGAACCTCGGCAAGGGCTGAAAGCTGCTGGGGAGTATAAGTAAAACCGCCGGGATTGTTGGGCGAATTCAGTATCAGCATCACGGTCCTGTCGGTGACGGCGCCGGCCAACTGCTGCGGTGTGATTTTATAACTGTTGGCCTTGTCGGTCGTGATGACTTTGGCCACGCCGCCCGCCAGCTTGACAGCCTCCGGATATGTCACCCAGTAAGGAGCAGGCAGAATGACTTCATCGCCCGCATCCAGCAGAGCCTGCATCACCAGGTACACCGAGTGCTTGCCGCCAATGTTGATAATAACCTGGTCGGCACTGTAATCGAGATGATTCTCATTCTTTAGCTTGTCGGCTATTACCGCCTTTAGCCTGGGCAGGCCCGCAGCCGGGGTGTATTTGGTTTTGCCTTCATTGAGGGCCTTTATAGCCGCCTGCTTTATGTAGTCGGGCGTATCGAAGTCGGGCTCTCCCGCTCCGAAACCTACTACGTCCACGCCCTAGGCCTTTAACTGCTGGGCACGGGCCGTCACGGCAATCGTCGCCGAAGCCGGCACCGCCTCTGCCCGTCGGCTTATCTTCATAACCATCTCCTTTTAGTAATTTTCTTTCTTTCGAGCGATGGATTTTAGAGACAAACCCCCCCACCCGGTCAAGAAGATTGCAAGGCAGCAGCAGCCTTTAGAGGCAGCCCGGCAAGACTCGGCAGCGTTATCGACGAGCTTTGTTCTTGATAATACCAGGAGCGTCGGTTATAATTGCACCGGTTGCAAACGCGTGGCGGGTGTGTCTGCTGCGACTTGTTGTTTGTGATTAAGGCGCCTGTAGCTCAATTGGACAGAGCGTCGGTCTACGGAACCGAAGGTTGGGGGTTCGAGCCCTCCCAGGCGTGGTATTTGATATGGGCGATTGAGCATTTTGAGTTTCTGCCAGGTTTTGGACCACCCGGGCCGTTTAGCTTAAGGTGGTTCGGTACGAAATAACAAGGCCGGTTCAAAGCCAGCCTTGAAAATGACATCGACCAGGCATGTCTTTTTAGAATTCATACTTCATAGTCAATATGCAGTATGTTATGTCCTTGCGTTTGGCGACGGTGTCTTCCATTGATATTTGCTGATAAACGCCGGGGCTGAAGGAGAGATTTTCATCGACCTGGAAGTTCGTGGACAGGCCAAACGTGGCATAAGACCAGTCGTGGGCGGCGCCGCCAAGTCCATCGGTATAAGCCAACTCTGAAGAGATGTGGAGAGGTTCCGGCAAAGGCTGGACATCGAGGTCGCAGCCGAGTATGAAACGATGGACCCATCCGGATGGCATATCGGCGCCGCTTGGCTTCGTATATCCGCTTCCGGCAGCATACTCATAGTGAGCGATGTAGCTTGGGACGAGTCCCTTGGGCATTAAGTTTGGCCAGGAGAATGCAAATATCCACTCCCACGTGGTATTGCTCCTTTCTCTGGCGAGGCCCGGATAGTGTTCGTATCCGACGCTGATATTATAGTTCATCTGGTGAGGCTGTGCTTCGAAGAGCACGCTTTTGTAATAAGGTCTGTAGTCGAATCTCTGGCTGTCGACATAACCGCTGCCGATTGTGTTGCGGTGAGTAACTTTTGTGCCGAAGCCGGTGTCGTAGAAGTCGAGGTCGAGAGTTTTGAAGAATGCTCCCTTCTGGCCGTAGGCCTCGGCGCCTTTGCTGAGCCATTTGCTCCAGTAACTCAATTCGAAGGTCACGCCCAGTTCGGGTTCTTCCTGTGCCGTCGCGCCATCAGCCGCACAGAACAGAACTACTGCAATCAATAAAACCGTCTTTTTCATAAGTTGCTCCTTAAAAACTGAACCTACTTTACGAACCGTAGAGGCATATCGGCTCCTCGCGGGCATAATGCCGTGGTCCATAACTTATCAAATTATGCGCGGAAGTCCACAAAAAAAGGTTTTTCGTTTTACTCTTGATATTAAAGACAGCGGTTGTATAATGCTGATTCCGTCGAATTTTTGCCGATGGGAGTTGTTAGTGTATTGATAACCTTTAGCTACTACATAGGAGAGTGTTATGGCCAACGAACAAAAAGCTATAGATTCCTTGATGACGGAGAAGCGCACGTTTCCACCGTCCCCGCAAATGCGGTCTCATGCGTACGTGAAGAGCTTTGAGCAGTATGAGCAGATGTGGAAACAGTCCATTGATGACCCGGATGGTTTTTGGCTGGAACAGGCCAAGAGCCTGACGTGGTTTAAGGAGCCGACCAAGAGCCTGGAGTATACCTGGGACACGAAAAACCGCAAGATTGAGCACACCTGGTTTGCAGACGGACAGCTTAACGTCAGCTATAACTGTCTGGACCGTCATCTTGGCACAGCGACTGCGAAGAAAACTGCGCTTATCTGGCAAGGTGAGCCGGAGGATGCCGTCAGGAAGTTTACATACGAAGAACTGTACAAGGAAGTATGCAAATTCGCCAATGTATTGAAATCCAGGGGCATCAAGAAAGGCGACCGTGTTGCGATTTACCTTCCGATGATTCCGGAGCTTCCGGTTGTCATGCTTGCGTGTTCCCGTATCGGTGCGATTCATTCGGTAGTATTCGGCGGGTTCAGCGCCGATGCACTTGAAGGCCGGATTAATGACTCCAACTGCAAACTACTGATAACAAGTAACATTTCGCGGCGTGCAGGCAAACACATACACTTGAAAGCCATTGCCGACGAGGCCCTGAAGAACACACCGTCAATCGAGAACGTGATAGTGGTAAAGGTCGCAGATGACCCCTGCGACATGGAACAAGGCAGGGACTCCTGGTATGACGAAGTTATGTCGGACGTGAGTGCTCAGTGCCAGGCCGAGCCGATGAACGCGGATGACCCGCTGTACATTCTTTACACGTCGGGTTCGACCGGCAAGCCGAAGGGTGTTGTGCACACGACGGGAGGATACCTGCTGCATGTCGCTTTGAGTCATAAGATTATCTTCGATGTTCACGATGACGACATTTACTGGTGCACAGCCGACATAGGCTGGGTAACCGGACACAGCTACATTGTTTATGGTCCTCTTGCCAACGGTGCGACATCGCTGATGTTTGAAGGCGTCCCCACTTACCCGGACGCGGGTCGTTTCTGGCATATTTGCGACAAGTTCGGGGTGACAGTTTTCTATACAGCCCCTACCGCAATTCGTGCCTTGATGCGTCTCGGGGAGGAATGGCCCGGCAAGTACAAGCTCGATACGATGAGGGTGCTGGGGACGGTTGGCGAGCCAATTAATCCGGAGGCGTGGATTTGGTACTACGAGAAGATAGGCCGGAGCAAACGTCCGATAGTGGATACGTGGTGGCAAACGGAAACGGGCGGTATATTGATAACGCCGCTGCCGGGCGCCCATACGCTGAAGCCGGGCAGCGCGAGCAGGCCTTTCTTTGGCGTTGACCCCGTGGTTTTGCGTGATGATGGAACGCAGTGTGCGGTAAACGAAGGCGGCAAGCTGTGCATACGTATTCCCTGGCCCGGTATGATGCGTACGATGTGGGGCGACCATGAGCGGTTTATTGACACATATTTTACGACGTTCCCGAACCTTTATTTTGCCGGTGACGGGTGCAAGGTTGATGATGACGGTGATTACTGGCTGATGGGCAGAATCGACGACGTGGTTAATGTTTCAGGTCACCGTATCGGTACGGCCGAGGTCGAAAGCGCGCTTGTCAGTCACGACAAGGTCGCCGAAGCAGCGGTTACACCGATGCCGCACGAGATCAAGGGCCAGGCGCTCTATGCCTTCGTTACGCTGGTGGCCGGCGTTGAAGAGACTGAGGAGCTTAAGAAAGAGCTTGTTCTGCACGTTCGAAAGGAGATAGGCCCGATTGCGGCGCCGGAGGTGATTCAGTTTGCTCCGGCCCTTCCGAAGACGCGTTCGGGCAAGATTATGCGGCGGATTCTGCGGAAGATAGCCGAGAAACAAACAGACGCCCTCGGAGACATCAGCACACTTGCTGACCCGAGCGTTGTTGAGGCGTTAGTCAAAGGCCGAGACTAAGAAAACAGGTAAGCAAAATTAAACCGGGTTTGGATACACATTGTTAAGGAATGATTATGGAAGAGAAAAAGCTTGAATCAGCGATACAAATAAAGGATACGACAGCGAACCCGGCGCCGCTGGGGCTGATGGGATTTGGTATGACCACGGTGCTGCTTAACCTGCACAATGCGGGCGTTTACGAGCTTGGCACGATGATTCTGGCGATGGGCATTTTTTATGGCGGTATGGCCCAGCTCATTGCCGGGATAATGGAATGGAAGAAGAATAATACGTTCGGGACGACCGCGTTTTGTTCGTATGGTCTTTTCTGGCTCAGCCTGGTTGCGCTTCTGATTATGCCAAGGATGAAACTATGGGAGGCTCCGGCGAATTCAGCGATGGTGGCGTACCTGTTTATGTGGGGCCTGTTCACAACGGTTATGTTCGTTGCAACGCTTAAGCTTAACAAGGCCCTGCAGGTTGTATTTGGGTCGCTGGCTGTTTTGTTCTTTCTGTTGGCGATTGCCGACGCGACCGGCAGCAAGGTGATAGGGGTTCTGGCCGGATATGAAGGCATCTTTTGCGGATTTTCCGCCATATACGCGGCACTCGCCCAGGTTCTAAATGAGGTATACGGCAGGACCGTGCTTCCTTTGGGACCGGTGAAATAGAGCCGGGCAGGGAAAACTCGGTTGACAATAAGAGAAGTCCGGATGTTTTTTCGTTCGGGCTTTTTTTTGCCTGTTGAATGAATCAGAGACCATGTAAGGCAAAGACGTTCGCTTTAACCTTCTCTATGACTGCTTCGACTGCGGGCATTACGGCACTTCTCTGGTGGGTGGTTACGGGAAGTATCCTGTCTTTCAGGCCGCCCTGCCACTCTGTACTTTCGAGCATAACTCCTCCTGCGCCAAGGTCGGCATCGGCCGCAGCCTGTTCATCGGCGAGGAGGCTCCAGGCAAGGGCCCAGGCTCTTACGGTATTTTCGACATTGTATCCGCCGCCGCCGGTCATGAGTATAGGCTTATCGAAGGTTTGCAGATTTTGTATGATTTCGGCGTAGGCATTGTTGGTAAGGCAAAGGTGGGCGAGGGCATCGCCGGCAAGTGCGTCGACGCCCAGTTCAAAGACGAATACATCAGGGTTGTACGCGGTGATTAAAGGCACGGCTATTTCCCGGTAGGCCTTGAGGTATGCTTCGTCGAATGTTCCGACCGGCAGCGGGATATTTACGCAGTAGCCTTTGCCGCTGCCGGTTCCGATTTCGTCCTCGAAGCCGGTGCCTGGAAAGAAGGCCCTTGGATTTTCGTGGAAAGATATGGTCATTACGTCGGAGCGGTCGTAAAAGGCATAGGCGACTCCGTCGCCATGATGCACGTCCACGTCGAGATAGAGGACGCGCTTGCCGGCCTCGGCGAGTATTATTGAGGCAAGAGCCACGTCGTTTATATAGCAGAACCCTGACGCTCGCTCAGGCCCTGCGTGGTGAAAGCCCCCCGACGGGTTAAAGGCGACATCGGCTGAGCCTGCGAGAATCATCTCCGCGGCGACAAGCGTTGCTCCGGCGACCAGGACTGCGTACTCGTAGAGTCCTTTGAAAACGGGGCAGTCGCCTGTTCCGATACCCATTCTGAGTGCTTCCGGGTCGGAACGCCCGTCGCCGGCTAACTTCAGGGCGTACAGGTACTTAGCCGAGTGAAACTTTCTCAGAACAACCCTGTCGGCGGGCCTTGGGGGCACTTCGCTTCTGCCGTTTCCGGAAAGCAACGCCATCGAATTAAGGATATGACGGACCTTTGTGGCCCTTGTGGTACTGAAAGGATGGTCGGGCGGATAGCTGTGCTTTTCAAGCTCAGACGAATAAACAAAAACTGCCTTCCTGTCTGCCAACGACTCGCTCCTACTTTGCTTCCGGGGTTAAATCGTACGTAATTTTGTACACTTCGCCGTCGAATTCGGTGTTTACTTTGTAGCCGGAGTTGTGGAAGACCGACAGCATCGGTTTGTTGCTTGGCAGGACTGTTGCATAGAAACGTTTGACGTGTCGATGTTTGGCGATTGTTGTAAGATAATCGAGCAGAAAAGTACCCATACCCTTTTGCTGCCATTCGTCCTGCACAATGAAGGCTACCTCGGCGGCGCGGGTTTTCGGGTCCAGGAAATACTGTCCTATAGCGACGATTTCTTCGCCGGAGAC
>JAUWKC010000270.1 GCA_030607345.1 Planctomycetota bacterium
GTCTTGAGCCACTTGAGATTGAAAGTATAATGCTGCCGGCTGGTTATCAGATGTATCACGCCGTTAGCGCTCTGGCAGGCTGACATATATCCGCGGTACTCGGCGTTGCGCTGGCTCATTGCAAAACAGCCGCCATCGGTGCTGGTCGCAGATTTGCCTGGTCCGTCATCGCTTAAAAGGCGAATGTTAGACCAGGTCTTACATTCGTCCTCTGAAATTGCTGCTATCAGACCTCGAACCTTGCGTTTGGTGCCCGAAGAGTCGGTGATATTAATCCCCATAGCCCTGCCAGCGAACGTGGCAAAAAAGATTGGGCCTTCTTTGAGCCGGAACATAGCCGGACTTTGGCCACCACCTATAGGAGGGAATATGCTTGCCCTGTAGGTGTAGCTTTTTCCGAGGTCATCCGAGCTGCTTATGGCCATCATGCCATCGACTTCCTCTTCTCTGGTCAATAGGAAGAACTTGCCGTCTTTCAACTGTACGGAACAGATGTGCCCTCCTCTGACACGACCGCCGGGATCAACCCAGGTCAGGCCGTTATCTCGGCTGACCATCATGCGTACAAAGGCGTTACCGACCAGAGTGCCGTCTTTAAGTTTGAAAGCCACCGAACCCGGCAAGGGTCCTTCTCGTCCGAACGCCATTATTCTTGCACTGGACCAGGTTGTGCCGCTGTCAGTTGACGTTCTCAGCACCTTGGCTGACTGCCCGTAATTGGCGCCCGCGGATAAACCGGTCGTCCAGTAGATCTTGCCGTTTTCGTCGGACCACATACCCGGTGCAGTATTGTTTCGGTCGGGGCCGTCCCAAAACAGCGACGCAGGATCCCACTGCTCATGGCCATAACGGAGCCGAGTTCCGCCAATCGTCATCTCGCGCCGACGCTCGGTAACAGAGGAGCACCAGGTAGCAAGTAAGTCGCCATTGGGGCAGGCGACTATTTGCGGGTTGTGGTTGTGCGCGGCAAACACCGGACCTGCGGCCTCTCGAGGAATTCTCACAAAAACCCGCGGGCCCTTGAAATAAGGTTTGTCCGGGTCAGGGCCTTTTCTTATTTCCTCGGGGCTGCGCTGGATAACGTTTTGCTGACAAAGAGGCTTAGGCGGTGCCGGCAGTGGTTTTGTTTTCGGCATCTCACCTATGATTAGTCGAAAGCCTATAAACTCGTGCTTGTCTTCCGGAACGGTTCCCATCCTGTTGGCAGAACGCAGGTAGTAGGCGCAGGTGCCGTGGCTGCCGCCGCGCGTAACACGGATATTACCTTCGGTGTAACCGACCGGGTCAATTGCAGAACCATCAACGTAAGGGCCATACCAGTCATGGCACCACTCCTCAACATTGCCGTGCATGTCGTATAGGCCCCATGGGTTGAGCGGGGTCTTGCCCACGGAAAGTGAAACATCCTGGCCGCGTTTCTCGAATTCTTTCGGCAGAATGTCGCCCGTGTAAAAGTTGCTGAACGTACCGGCCCTGCAGGCGTATTCCCACTCGGCCTCGGTAGGCAGCCGGTATGGCAGCCCTTCCTTTTCACTTAGCCAATCGCAGAATGCCTTGGCCTGATACCAGTTGACGAATATTACAGCTTCATTGTCGCTCTTGGAAAGACCGTTTTTGCCGCGCAGCAGCTTGTGCTCGGGCTCGAACAGTTCGTACTGAAAGTTTGTTACCTCGAAGCTGCCCATATAGAAGGGCTTGCTGATTTTTACGGTGTGAACAGGCCTTTCGTCGAAGTCACCGTTGGCCAGCAGGTCAAAACGCCCGCCGCCATATCCGCTCTCTAATGACGGCAGCACTTCCGACGGCAGCGGCGTCTTTAGTTGTCCCATCTTAAAGGTGCCCGGCTCAATTCGCACGAACTTTATGCCGACACAGTTTGTATACTCGCTCCTTGTTGGCATTTCGGCCGGGCGTGCTACGGTTGCGGTTAGTAATATTAGCATTCCGAACAGCATTGAGATTTTCATGTTTTTCTTCCTTGTTATTGATGGTTTTTTAAGGATTACGGTTCAATTGGCTCTATTTCAAAATGGTCGAGGTCAACGCTGCCGTTGCTCATCATAATATAAACGGCGGTCGACTCCGTCAGCGGCCTTCCGAAGTATACGCCGGCGGCGCTGTGCGGAAGCTCGGTAGTTGCCTCGGCGTCGTTGAGGCCGTAATAGATGCGAACCCGCCGGTCCTTTTCCGTATAGACGAACCGCAACTTGGCCGACGTCGGCGGCATCGAGTACCGGACATTATATTTGCGCCCTCCGGGGGACTTGAAGTCTTTGGAGTGTTCCTCGTCGGCCAGGCCTAATGACAGGCGGTCGTCCCGAACGTAGAAGTGCAGTCTTCGCATCATAGCGTCTTTAATCCAGATAGTGATACCCGGTGAAGCGGTTGGGCCACGGGGATTATAATAGATGTTCTTAAAGGCCATATTGATTTCGAAGGAGCCGGCGCCGACAAGACGGTTCATACCCTGGAAGTGCGACCTGGAAATCATCGTGAATTGGCCTTTTCCGTTGAAGCCGCCCGAATGGCCGTGATACGGTTCCCAGCCGTCCAAGTCGAATTTTTCCGGCCCGTCGAATGTCTCAACTTCGTGTTTCACTGCGATAGGCGGGTAGCGAAGCGGCGGCGGGGCAGTCTTCAGCCAAGCCACGTTAAAACTGTAGTGCGAGTAGCTGCTGACGAGGTGAATTACGCCGTCGAGGCCCTGGCAGCCGGACATGTATCCGCGGTATTCTGCGTTCCTGGCGCTCATTGCGAAGAAGCCGCCGTTTGTGGTCATAGCCGGCGTGCCCGGCCCGTCGTCGCTGACAAGGCGCACATAAGGCCAGGTCTTTCCTCCGTCCTCCGACAGGGCTGCAAACATTCCCCTGACCTCTCTTTTCTCGCCGGCGGAATCGGTGATAATAATTCCCCTGTCGGCAAACGACGCGAGGAAGAGTTCTCCGCCGGCAAGGCGCATCAGGACGAGCCTCTGGCCGCCGCCGATGCCGGGAAACGGACTTGTCTCGTGCGGCCAGGTCTTTCCCACGTCGGTGGAGTAAGTTTTTACCATTCTGCGTTTTCTTGTCTTGTGTA
>JAUWKC010000262.1 GCA_030607345.1 Planctomycetota bacterium
TATATTTAACTTTGAGCAGGCAAGGCTGATGCCCGACCCGTGGGACATGGCGAACGAGCGTGCGCCGTCGGCACAAGCGTACCTCCAAAGAATCCGGCAGGAAAGGACCGGAGACATAGTGTACTCTCCGCTCACTGGTGGGACCCTGGTGGTGATGAGCGGCAGAATACAAGACCTCGGAGTGCACTTTTTGTATGAATTTGACGGAGGCAAACTCGAAAGACCGGCTCAAGTGTGGGGGATTGAGGATCGCGAGCGTATACCGGGGATTATTGAGTCAGTTGAAGAAGGCCGGTGTTACCTGGTCGAAACAGTTACCGGCAAGTATGCCTTGATTCGCCTAATTGAGAAAAAGGGCCGAAGCGCAATCATTGATTGGGTTTATCAGCCCAGCGGAACGCGTGTTTTCAAGATTCCTAAAGGAGAACTGATAGAGCCGACCGAAGAAGAGGTTGCCGAGGCAAAAGAGACAGCCAGGCGTAAAAAGTCCTGGGAGCTTCTGAAGCTGGAGCTGGTGAAGGTGGAAGAAATTAACAAGGCCACGGCGGCACATCTCGAAAATAGGAAGCGCTTGATCCAAGTTCTTATGAGCATGGTCGAGAGCGAGCAAGAGAGTATCCCGGCCAAGAGCGCCGCGATCCGAGTACTCGGGGAGATACGTGCTGCAGAGGCGGCACCACTGCTTGCTTGCCGGCTAGACATACCGGATTTTCAGACACCCACCCGAGCCGTTACGTGGAAGGTAGTTGTGGCCGCGCCCGCCCTTATTAAGATTGGTAAACCTGGTGCGGCGGCGTGTCTGGAGGAGATTGTCAAGCTGACGCCCGAAGAGAGCCCGCAGCCGTTCAAGGAAAAGCTGCTGTGCCTGGTGATTGTGCGCGTGGAAGGCGAAAAAATCGCCCGCATCCTCCTGGAAGACCGAAAACAAACCGCAACGAACACACAACAAATCGAGAACCTGCAGCGGGCCATCAACCTGATAGACGAAATCAAATTCTGGAGATAGCCCGGCAAGTTTGCCGGGCGATGCATGGAAAGAACCCGATACCGAGGTGTACCTCTTTACGACTGAGATTTTCGGCGCAGCGCTCGAAGCAATCGGCCCCAGCGAGCCAAGTGACTCGCCAAATCCGAGTCAGAACGATTAAACAAGGCGCAGAGGCAATGACAAAAAAGGCTTTACTAATCTTGGCGATGGCAATGACATTGCCGGCGGGATGTTTTAATTCGCACAGCGTCACACGCATAAGTGCCGGGAACCGGCCCCGCACCGATACCGAAAGCCAAATGGTCGCCTATTTGCAGCAGCAGAATCTGCCCGCTCTGCAATCGGCTCAAATATGGAATAACAATTATGGACCGGGCTTAAAGGTGCTCACCCGGCACTACGAGCTTTACACGACACTTCTCGACCCTTTGATGCTTCGCCGGCTTCCGGGATTTCTCGAATCGGCCCACCGCGAATATAATCGCCAGCTTCCCACGCCAATAGAGACCGAAAGCAGATTTACGCTTTATCTCTTTGCCGACCGCGCGCAGTGGGAGGACTTCTCCAGCAAATTCGCAGGTCCGCTGGCGCCGATATACCGGAAAATAGAGGCCGGTGCATATTACCTCAACGGCGCCTGCGTGGTTTACAATATCGGCAGAGAGAAAACCTTTGCCGTACTCGGCCACGAGGGTTGGCACCAGTTCAACCACAGGCATTTCAAGTTTCGCCTGCCAAGCTGGCTGGATGAAGGTATCGCAATGCTTTTCGAGAGCTACCACTACGACCGGGGACTGTTTTATTTCGAGCCGGGTCGCAATCTGCAGCGATTAGGCGGCTTGAAAAGAACACTGGCCGGAAACAATATGATACCATTGAAAGAGCTGATTGCTATGAATCCGGGCCAGGTCCTTGTCGGCAGTACCGCCGAGGATGTCAGTGCCTTCTATAGCCAGTCGTACGCTCTGGTGAGGTTCTTGCGAGAAGAGGGCTACGGCAAAAGACTGGGCAATTACCAGCGGCTGCTGCTGGATGGGCTAAACGGAAATTGGCCGCTCAGTGAGCCTGCCAAACGGTTCGCGGCCGACAGAAATATTCCCCTGACCGCCCGATGGAACAGGATTGTCTCGCCGATGCTGTTTGAACACTACGTAGGCGGCGACTTTGAAAAGCTCGGGCAGGAGTACCTGGCCTTTTGCAGAAAGATGGTCTATCACGTGCATTTTAGGTGAAAACATACAACTCGGCGCCGACGATGGATTATGGCGGATAAGTATTCAGGTATGGTTTTGGCTTCGGCGTCACCACGGCGAAGACAATTGTTACAGCAGGCCGGCCGCCGGTTTACAGTCTTCCCAGCGAACATTAACGAGTCGGACTTTACCTGCGACCAAATCAGTCCTGCCGAGTATGCCAAACGCCTGGCATTGGCCAAAGCACGCCAGGTTGCCGAAAAGTTTCCCGACTCGCTTGTCATCGGCGCCGATACGGTCGTTGATTCTCAGGGCCGGATAATCGGAAAACCTGCCGACGAGAAACAGGCCGAGCGAATTACCAGAAAGCTTTTCAGCGCACCGCATAAGGTGATAACTGCCGTTGCCCTCGTCCGCTTAAGTGAAGGACTCGAACTGGTCGAAAGTGATACGACAACTGTTTATCCGAAGAAAATGAGCGAACGGCAGATTGCCGAGCACATCAAAAGCGGCAGTTGGCGGGATAAGGCAGGCGCTTATGCGATAAAAGAAGATGCAGACCCGTTCATCGAGAAGCTCCAAGGCAGCCTGACAAACGTAATGGGCCTGCCGATGGAACTGCTGGACCGGCTGCTGGCAAGGGTCGCTCGTTAGAACAATCTCGCCTTGGCTGTCCTGCCTGTGGGCGGCACTGGCTCCAAAGCGGCGACCTTGCCGGGGATTTTGACGGCAATACCACGATTGATTTCAAGGACTATGCTGTGCTGGCGGATTTCTGGCTCCATGACCAGCGCTGGACGTAGCGGATTTGACAAAGCTTTCGCTACGAAGGGCGGTTCTTACCACCCAATATAGCAGTTATAATGGCGGTAGAACAGACCGATTGAGCGCATTGCCATTATAGCGATAACCTGTCCGACCAGGTTCATCCCCAGATACGCCATTGTTACCGCCAGACTTGCACCTGCATATTGCCCGCTCTGCGACTCGAGTACGCCGAAAACAA
>JAUWKC010000030.1 GCA_030607345.1 Planctomycetota bacterium
GCCCCGTGCAGGCCGGTCGAGGCCACCTCCCCGCAGGCGTAAAGATTTCTGATACTCGTTCTTGTCGAGGTGTCTACCTTTACGCCGCCGACCATATAATGCGCGCTTGGTCGGACGGGAATGAGGTCTTTGCCGACGTCTATATCGAAGCCTTCGCATAATTCGAAGATATGAGGGAATCTTTTTGCGAAGTGTGCTTTGTCGAATTGCCGAACGTCGAGGTAGACGTGTGTTGAATTGGTTTTTAACATTTGAGTAAGAATTGCCCTGCTTACAATGTCGCGTGGGGCGAGCTCCGCGTCCTGATGGTAGTCTTTCATAAATTGACAGCCATTCTTATCGAGAAGCATGGCGCCTTCGCCGCGGAGCGCTTCGGTAATCAGTGCCCGTGATGCACCGGCGACATAAAGCGTGGTCGGATGAAACTGCATAAACTCGAGGTCCTGCAGGACCGCTGCTGCTCTGTAGGCCATAGCGATACCGTCGCCGGTTGCCACCTTCGGGTTGGTTGTTTCGCGATAGAGCTGACCTGCCCCTCCGGTGGCCAGGATAATGCTCGCCGACCATATTATCTGCAGGCCGCGGCTGTCGTGACCGATTATGCCGATGCACTCATTGTCGTCGTTGGTCAGCAGGTCAATCACGTAGAAGTTTTCCATTATTTTTACGTTTGGGTTCTCCTTGACTTTTCTTATCAGCACCTGTGCTATTATGCGTCCAGTCTCATCACCGTGGGCGTGGGCGACACGAGGACAAGAGTGGCCGCCTTCCAGAGTTGTGGCGATACGGCCATCGACCATATCGAATTCAGTACCCCAGCGAAGCAGTTGTTCAATAAGTTCCGGTCCCTGGCGAACAACCAGCCTGACCACGTCTTCGTCGGCGATGCCGCAGCCGGTTTTGAGGGTGTCTTCGATATGAGATTCGAAGGAATCCGTTTTATCGAGCGCCGAAGCGATACCACCCTGGGCTTGCCAGGTGTTGCTTTCTTCAAGGCGGTCCTTACAGAGGATAATTACGTTTCGATGCTGCGCCGCCTCGATTGCAGAGCGGAGGCCGGCGATACCGGCGCCGATAATGAGACAGTCTGTAAAAAGCTGATGTGTTGAGATTGTGTCGATGTTTACTAAATAGCGTCTGAATTCCGGCTGGCCGGCCATAGTCTTAATCCTTATTTCAGCTTACTTTGGTCACCAAACACAAATGGTACAGATATGATAACCCAAATTGGTCTGTCTGAAAACGGGCTTTTTCAAGTTTTCGCCACCTGCGGATTTCACCTGTTGGGTTGCCGGGCGGGAAAACACAGCCTTAAGGGTGTGCTGAAGCGGCTGAGTCGGTTGTCTACGGATTCGAAGCGGCTTGCAAGGCGACGGATTGGTATCATACCCGGGCGAGTTTTGCCCAGTCGCAGTTTTGAAGGACCGGGACAACCACTTCTCCCAGGCTTTGTTCCTCGATGTCGACGGTCTCGTCGAACGGCGTGACGGCCAGAATGGTTACGCCGCCGCACTGGGTTATTGTCTGTTCGGCGGTTTCCTCGGCAACGGTGGCGCTGGTCGCATCGTAGCGGTTGATGACCACACCTGCTATTTCGAGTTTTGCGGCACGGACGCAGTCTATTGTCATAAGGGTGTGGTTTATTGTGCCGAGGTTTGGGCGAGTAACTATCACTACAGGCAGGGCAAATTCCGCTGCCAAATCCAGCAGGTCGAATTCCTGCGTTAAAGGCACGCGCACGCCGCCGATGCCCTCGACAATAACAATGTCACTATCCCGGCATATCTGTTGGTAGGCAGCCGTGATAGCCGCGAAATCTATCGGATGTCCGTCGCGGGCGGCACTCACAATCGGCGCTGCCGGCGTGACGTACCCGACAGGCGTTATTGTCGAAAGAGGCGAGTTGCTGTTTGCACACTGGGCCAGGAACTCGGTGTCGGAGCTTGTCATGCCTTCCCAGTGGCGGTGACAGCCGGTTGCGATTGGCTTGAACACGCCGACCCTGAAGGCCTGTTCTGTCAGGATTCTTGCTATGGCGCCGGCTATGAGCGTTTTGCCCACACCGGTATCGGTGCCGGTTACAAACAGGCCTTTTGCTTTGGGCAGGTTCAGGTTTATTGGCATCAGGATTCCTCAACAATTTTTGGTAATTGGGTTCTTATCGAATCGTATATGGTTTCGAGCAGTTTTTCCAGCAGGTCCAGGTCTATTGCCACCGGAGGCATTACGACGACGTAATCGCCCAATGGCCGAACCACCACCCCGGCCTGCCGCATCGCAAGGCAGAGTTTTGCACCGATTGTCCGCCCTGCTGGAAAGGATTCGGTGCTCGATTTGTCTTTTACGATTTCAATCGCTCCCATCAACCCGCAGTGACGTGCGTCGCCGACGAACGGCAGGGGGGCTATTCTTGCAAAATACTGCTCCATCAGGTCGGTCTTGGCCGGTAAGGATTCGATTATTCTATTCTGCTCGAATAGTTCGAGCGAGGCCAGAGCCGCTGCGCATCCGAGGGCGTTGCCCGTGTAGGTGTGGCCGTGATAGAAGGTTTTATGCTCGGCAATTGGCCCCAGAAAGGCGTCGAAGATTTCCCTGGTTGCCAGCGTCGCGGCCAGGGGCAGGTATCCGCCGGTCAGTCCCTTGGCGAGGCACATAATATCGGGTTCGACGGCCTCGTGTTCACAGGCGAACATTTTGCCGGTTTTGCCGAAGCCGGTGGCCACTTCGTCGGCTATCAAGAGCATGCGGTACTTTTTCGTCAGTTCGCTGAGACTTTTTAGAAATCCGGACGGATGCACTATTATCCCTCCGGCGCCCTGAACAAGCGGCTCGATTACCACGGCGACTATCTGGTCGTCATGGGTCTTGAGTATTTGCTCTATTTTCTCGAGGCTGTATCGGACACACTCTTGTCTGCTGCCGTCAAAACGATAAGGGTGCGGCGGCGGCGCGAAGTAGGTTTCAAACAGCAGGGGTCTGAATATCGAATGAAACGTTTCGATTCCGCCGACGCTCACTGAGCCAATCGTATCGCCGTGGTAGGAGTTCTGCAGGGCGATGAACTTTGTGCGTTTTTTTCGGCCTGTATTCTGGTAGTATTGGTAGGCCATCTTCAAGGCGACCTCGACGGCTGTTGCTCCGCTGTCGGAGTAGAAGACCTTTTGCAGATTCGCCGGGGTAATGCGAACAAGTCTCTCGGCAAGCTTGATAGATTTGGTCTGGCCCAGCCCAAGCAGTGTGCTGTGAGAGACCATGTCTATCTGGGCCTTTATTGCGTCGTCAATTCCTTTGACTCTGTGACCGTGAACGTTGCACCACAGCGAGCTGACTGCGTCGATATAGCGATTGCCCTCGGTGTCGATGAGGAAAAAACCTTCACCCGAGTCGATTATCACCGGCTCGGACTTGAGCCAGTCAGCCATCTGCGTAAAGGGATGCCAGAGATACTTCTTGTCCAGGTCGACCAGTTTTGGGGTTGTTTCGTTCATTGTGTCGTATTATGGCGAAAGGCGCTCAACAGTCAACGCTGCTGCAATATCACATTGTTTGCATCACTGGTTTTTGTCAGATTGCTATTTCTCTGCCGGTTTTTTGTCTCGGCCTGCAGGCGAATCGTTTGGGTCCTGCTCCAGCCCCTCGGCCTTTTTGCGAATCAGCTCTATTTCTGTATCAAATAATCTGGTGTCGTCGGCGTACTTGCGTACGAAGGCCTGGAGTTCTTTCGTCGAGGCAGTCAAAACAGGCGTGTGGTCCACCATTTGATGCTTTACCGCATTTGGGTCTTCTTCGAGCAGCTTCTTGAAGGCATCGTCGTCCGTGAGTCGCATATTCAGGAGGTAGTCGTACCGGCCGGATAAGATTTTCAGTGTATCGGCGTCTATCGTTTCGTCTTTGCCGACGTGGTTCTTCATGGCCGAGGCAGGTTCAAACAGGTCAATTTTTATGAACGTGTGAGCAGGAATAAAGAACAAGCTGTTATATGGCCACGGGGCTTCGTTGGGCTCCTCCAGTTGCCCCGCTGGAAGGTGGTTGGGGTAGACATCCAGAAAAAGCCCGCCCTCCAGCTTCAGCATGTTCACCGTGAAGATGCCTTTGTTGGCTTGGTTATCGAAGTAGGTCAGCTCGTATGCTTTTTTCGATTCGTCAGGATGCCTGAACTGCCAGGTCATCTCAAGTTCGTTGGAATCATCGACCCAGACGCCGAGCAGGTTCTTTTGGAAAACCACGTCTTTTTCGTCGTAGAGCGGATGGAGCGACAGGACAGGCACGCAGCCGCCCAAAAGAACAGCCAGTAAGTTAAAAAGAAGTTTTCTGATTTTCATTGTGTGTCTCCTTGAATCCGGTCAGGGTTATTTGCTTTCCGGCGCTGCATTGTAACATCCGGCGGTGCGATGACAATAGGGGGAAGGTGACATAGTCGTTGGATTACGGGCGTTTGGCGGCGAGGGCTCACAAGACGGCCGAAGTGCCAATGGTGCGATTGCGGCAAGAATTGTTTTGCAAATTGTCGCTCAGGAAGCGATTATCACGACTATGACCGCCGGAAAGAACGAGGACAGATTTGCCGCCGCCCGGCAGCGCATGCTCGAGTGGGACGTGGCGGGCAGGAATATAACAAGCGCCGATGTCATCAGGGTAATGAGCGAACTGGCGCGAGAGGAGTTTGTGCCCCAGGCACACAAATCACAGGCATACGCCGACAATCCGCTGCCGATTGGCATGGGCCAGACGATTTCTCAACCGTATATTGTTGCCTTGATGACGCAGGAGCTGTGTGTTAATGTTGATTGCGAGGTGCTTGAGATAGGAACGGGCAGCGGATATCAGACCGCAATTCTGTGCAGGCTGGCCAAAAAGGTCTATACGATTGAGAGATTCAGCGAGTTGTCCGCGTCGGCCCAAGAGACGCTTGGCCGGTTGGGCATCAGCAATGTTGAGTTCCACACCGGCGACGGCAGTTGCGGCTGGCCCGAGCAGCGAACCTTCGAGAGGATTATGATTACCGCTGCGGTGCCGAGATTGCCCGAGCCTGTGGTGGAACAGCTCGCCGACGGCGGTATTATGGTCGCACCGGTCGGCCCTGTCGGGGTGCAGCAGTTGATGGTCTGCGAGAAAACGGCGGGAACAATTTCCAGAAGAGTTGCCTGCGACTGCCGCTTTGTCAAACTGTTGGGTAAGTATGGTTTCGAGGAATCGTAAGAATTCAGGCATCAGATTTGCGTATCAAAATGCAAAAATGTTTTTTCCATAAAGTTCGTTGTTTGTCATTTTGACCTTTGATTCCTGCAATGCAGTCAGTACACGAAGAAGGAAAAAGCAGGTTCGATTTGTCGATGCCGGTCCAATTCTTAAAGGGCGTTGGGCCTGCGAGGGCGCGGTTCTTTGCGCAGTTGGGGGTGGAGACGGTAGGCGACCTTCTGGAGTATTTTCCGCGGGATTGGTTTTTTGCTCCCGAGCAGATAAAGATAAGCCGGATGCGGCCGGACCAGGTCGCTACCATTGTTGGGCTGGTGGAGTCGGTAGACTACCAGACTTTTCGGCGTCAGCCGATTTTTGAAGTTGAGCTTTCCGACGAGACGGCGGTGTGCAGAATTATATGGTTTCACGGCGGATATCTTCGCGGGCAGCTCAAACCGGGACAGGTGATAATGGTCTCGGGCAAAGTGACTTTGTACAAGCGGCAATTGCAAATGACGAACCCTAAGTTTTTGGTGCTTGATAAAAGGAGCACAAAACCGGGCGAGTATTTCGGCGGTGGAGTTTATCCGGCTGGGGCGGGGTTGAGCAGCATGCAAATCAAGCGAGTCATCAGGCCTGTGCTCGATAACCTCGATGCGATGGTGGATGAGTTTTACAACGTGCGCTTTCGCAGGCAGAGCAACCTTATCAAGCGAGAAGATGCCTTTCGATGGATACATCTGCCGCCGGATGAGGAGAAGCTGAAAAAAGCCAAACGCAGATTGAAGTACGACGAATTGTTCCTGATGCAGTTGGGTCTGGCTCTTCGCCGCTACAGATGCAGGCATTTCTCATCGGCGCCGGCTATGAGCTTTAGCGACCAAATCGACAGGCGCATCAGGAAGCGATTTCCATTTTTGCTGACCGAGGACCAGAACAATGCCATAGCCGAGATTGTTGCGGATATGGAGAAGAACGTGCCGATGAATCGACTTCTGCAGGGCGACGTTGGTTCCGGCAAGACGGTGGTGGCGCTTTATGCGGCGCTGTTGGCGGTCGCCAACAAGACGCAGGCAGCGATTATGGCGCCGACGGAGATTCTGGCTGCCCAGCATTTTCTGAGCATCGAAAGATATTTGAAAGATACTGGAGTCAAACATGTCCTGATTACCGGCGGTCTGACAGGAAAGAAAAGGGCTGAGACATTGGGCAGGATAAGACGTCGAGCGATTGATATAGTCGTGGGAACCGTTGCCCTGCTGGAAAAAGACATCGAATTTGACAGGCTTGGTTTGGTTGTGATTGATGAGCAGCACAAATTCGGCGTGCATCAGCGTGCCGAGCTGCGAAAACAGACTACTCCGCATTGTCTTGTGATGACCGCCACGCCCATCCCGCGGACCCTGGCGATGACGGCTTTCGGAGATTTGGATGTCTCTATCATCAAGCATTCGCCGCCCGGCAGGGGCGAGGTAGTTACCCGATGGGTTGACCACAGGGACAGACCGCTCACGTATGAATTCATACGTGAGCGATTGAAGGTAAAGGGACAGGCGTACTTTGTCTGTCCACGGATTACGTCAGTTGAGCAAAACGGCTCGGACAAGGAGGAGGTTAAGGGCGCCGGCGATGAATGGAGGAGGCTTTCGCGGGAGGTTTTCCCGGAATTCAGGGTCGAGCTTTTGCACGGTCGGATGCCCTCGGCCAAAAAGCAGCAGGTTATGTCGGAGTTCCGAAGAGGCAAAATCAACGTGCTTGTTTCGACAATAGTGATAGAGGTGGGGATGGACGTGCCGAACGCAACGATTATGGTTATAGAGGGTGCGGACCGGTTCGGGCTGGCACAGTTGCATCAATTGAGAGGCCGCATAGCAAGGGGGCAGGCCAAATCCTATTGCTTTCTGTTTTCCGAGACCGAAAGCGACGTGGCCAGAAACAGGCTCGAGATAATGACGCGAAGCAGGGACGGCTTCGACATTGCCGAACAGGACTTGCGGCTGCGCGGGCCGGGAGAACTTTTCAGCGCTCGACAGCACGGGTTGCCTGATTTGAAAATCGCGAACATCGTCGAAGATTATGAGCTGCTGGCGATGGCGAGAAAGAACGCATTCGAGCTGGTTGCAGACGACCCGATGTTGTCAAAGCCTGGGCATCGAAGTATTCGCAGGGCGCTTCTGGCGAAGTTTGGCGACTCGCTGGGCCTGGCGGATGTGGCCTGATTGAGAATTGACAAGTGATAAGCGAAAGCTGATAATCGATTTATGCAGATAGGTTATAAAAATAAGGCTTTGGAGAAGACCCTAGTGGTCGTTAAGGCTGTCACCTCAGCTATGGTGGTGGCCTCTTTTGTTATACTCTTTGGCTTTGACAAACCGCTGCTGCCGCTGCAGGTTTTGTACACGATTCAGATTAGTCTGCTGTTTGTTTTCATTGCCGGTAAGACAGTACGTTCGTTAAACGCCGAATCGATAAAGGAATTCCTGTACGCCAACTGGTTCGAGATACCGCTTTTGATTGGCCTTGTGTTCGCGGTGCTGGGGGGCGGGAGGTGGTTCAAAAGGTTTGAACCTGGGACGGTCAGGCATTTTGCAGTGGGTATTTACCTCGTTGTCGAGGTAGTTATCAAGATTTGTATGACCAGCGTCAACATGGCCGCTTCGGGCAAAAACCCGACCCGCACCCTTATAGCAAGCTTTGTGGTTCTGATAATATCGGGGACGGGTCTGCTGATGCTGCCGAGGTCTTCGGCGGCGGACGGTCTTGGGTTTGTTGATTCTCTGTTTACGGCCACCAGCGCAACTTGTGTCACAGGCCTGATTGTAAAGGATACGGGCGCCGATTTTAGCCTTATGGGTCAGATAGTGATACTGTCGCTGATTCAGCTCGGCGGACTCGGCATAATTGTATTTGGTGCGGTTTTTGCCCTGCTGCTTGGACAGGCGCTGAGCCTGCGCGAATCGGTAGCGATGCAGGATTTGCTCAGCGCCCGCACGCTTGGTCGAATAGGCAATATGATAGGTTTCATATTTGTAGGTACTATACTCATCGAAGCCGTTGGTGCGGTGGCCACCTTTAGTATGTGGGGTGAAGTCCCCGGCCGGATTGATAACATTCAGCAGCAGTGGTTCTGTAGTATCTTTCATTCCATAAGCGCTTTTTGCAACGCGGGCTTTAGCTTGTTTAGCGACAATTTCATCGGGTACAACCGAAGCTGGCGTATTTACGCGGTAATTTGTCCGTTGATTGTGCTGGGCGGTTTGGGCTTTGGCGTGCTGTACGACCTGAGCAATATTGCCGCTGACAGGGTAAAGCTTTTTTTCAAAAAACACCTCCAGGAACGTTACAGGCTTACGATAGAAGTACCGACGCGTAAAAGAATGCAACTGCAGAGCAAGATAGTGCTCAGCGTAAGCGCTTTTCTGATAGTCTTCGGTACGCTGGCGATACTTCTCTTTGAGCACTATACCGGCCCCGGTGGTTCTGAAGGCCATCAGAATCCGGGGGTCTTGGACGCCCTTTTTCAGTCGATAACGGCGCGCACGGCAGGCTTCAATACCGTGGATACATCGGCCTTGACGGCTTCAAGCAGATTTGTCCTGGTTTTGCTGATGTTTGTCGGGGGCTCGCCCGGTTCGACTGCAGGCGGAATCAAGACGGTAACACTGGCTGTTATTATAATAACGGTTATTGCGGCCCTGCGAAAACGGGAAGAAGTCGAAATGTTTAAGCGTTCGGTCAGGATTGTCGTCGTTGGAAGGGCAATTACCGTTACCCTGCTTTTCGTCATGGTGCTGTTTGCCGCAACACTCGCGCTGAGTATCACGGAAAGGGAAAGCGGTTTTTCTATGTCGCAGACGATGTTCGAGGCGGCCTCGGCCCTGGGCACTGTCGGGCTGACGACTGGCATAACAGCTTCTTTGACAACCGGCGGCAAATTGATTATTATTGTTGTAATGCTAATCGGAAGACTCGGTCCTTTAACGTTGCTGGCGGCACTCACTTTCAACCTGAGACCGGCACGATACAATTACCCGACTGAGGCGATAATTGTCGGCTAAGAATGTAAAAATCAAAATTAAGGAATTCGTTGCCGCGAGGCGGTAACTCAACATTTTTGATTTTTATTACGGGGTTATTATGAAAAGGTTTACGGTGATAGGATTGGGCAGGTTCGGCAAAAAACTCGCGATAGCTCTGGCGATGAGCGGTGCAGAAGTGATAGCTATCGATAAGGACAGAAACCAGATAGAATCGATTCGTGACCAGGTAAGCTGCGCCGTCAGGCTCGACAGCACGGACGAAGAGGCATTGAAGGCCCAGGGCATCGATAAGATTGATGTCGCAATCATCGGTATAGGGCAGGGTACCGGGCGCGGTTTCGAGTCGGCCATTCGGACGGTTGTCAATTTGAAACAAATGGGGGTAAAGCAGATTTATACCAGGGCGGAGGACCTGATTGCCGGCGAGGTCTTCTCCAAAGTGGGAGCCACGGACGTTATATA
>JAUWKC010000184.1 GCA_030607345.1 Planctomycetota bacterium
ACTGCAGCTTGACCTTGCTGTAAAGACGTGCGACAAGAAGGGACTTTATCCGGGCCTTGCAAAACCGGGATGGACGATATGGGCGGCGGATGCGTGGACGGATATGTACATGCACGACTATCAGGTTTTCCCGACAAAGGCCGACGGTTCACTGGACCCGGCGGGTATAAACGGCAGCGGAGTGACGCTATGGATGACCACCGGGAGCGAAGGGCAACTCGGTATCGGCGCCAAGGGCGTGTGCCGGGATAACCTCGCGGGCGGTGGATGTCCCAGCGGAACGGCTGAAGGTGACCCTATCTGTAACAGTTGGGCTTATGGTATCGACTGGGTGGGACCGTTCGCGGGTGACATATTGCTTGTGTTCAAGGGTTTGCCTGCGGGTGTGTACGAGCTTTACAGTTATCACAACTTCTGGGAGCCTTGCACACAAAAAACTCGCAACTGTCTTGACTGTGTTTGTGGTATGCCACCGATGCCGTCTGTTACTGCCAATCCGCTGCCAAAGGAACCTATACCTGGTTACAAGGCAAAGGTTCCAGTCGGCACCGGTAAGGGCGTCAAGTCAATTAAGAATGCCTACAACGTTGCACCGCAGCACGTCTATAAGGATGATGAACTTATACCTTCGCTGGTCAAGTTCGAGACCGACGGTTCGGACGTTTTGATAATCTATCAGGCCGACAGAACCGAGCCGCTCTACCCCGACTGCGCACGGCCCGGCCGAGAAGGTGCCCGTGGAATTCTAAACGCCTTCGAGCTTATTCAGCTTGGGCCGTCGTAATAACGAATGTGAATCTAATCTGGGAGATTGCAGGATGTTCAAACGAAAACTGACATTATTGGCGGTGTCATTGTGTGTGACGCTGTCGGCATGTTGGGCGGGGAAGATACCGGAGAAGATTGGCAAGTGGCGTGTGGAAGTGGGGCCGCCTGGGAATGAGTTTTGTCAACCTCCGCAGAAGAAGGCAGAGGTTAAACCTCCATCGGAAGCGGTACTGCGGTATGCCAGGATATTTGTTCCTCATATAAAAATGACCAGATGGGAGTGGGATGACGATGAGTACGAAATCCGTTGCGAGCGCGGGGATGAGGAGTACCAGTTCGATATTACCCCGGAGGGTGAGCTGACTCAGTTGCAATACGAAAACGGCGAAACGGACATTAATGAAGAGGCGGATGAGCTTGTATTGCGGGGCACAAAGAAGAGTATCGCAGTCAGTGAGGTCCCCAAAAGGGCGCTGGCGACACTGGCCGAGGCATACCCGAACCTAAAGCCGAGCAAGGCCTGGGCGGCCGAGACCATAGCCGGGCCTCGGTACGTGATAACGATTGGTGAAATGGCCTTTTATGCGCGGCCGGACGGGCAGATTCAGGCGGGCAGGCAAATTGACGACGGCGGTCTGAACGAGATTGACCCGCCGAGCAAGAAAAAGGACAAGAAGGCCTTCAAGGCTGAGCTTAAGGAACTGCTGGGCCCATATCGGCGGCGTTTCAACTTCGAAAACCAGATAAAGAAACTGGGCAAGGACCCCAAGAGTGCCGACGGCAGTTATCGGTATGTGGTCATGGGCGACAACCGGTCCAACTGGGACCTCTGGTCGAATATGGTCAAACACATCGACAGCCTTGAGCCGAAACCGGCCTTTGTTATCAATTCCGGTGACATAGTACCGAAGGGCTACGCCAGAGAGCTTCACGAATACTATATACCGCCGCTGCTGAAAACAGATATTCCATTTTTTGTATCGATAGGTAATCACGAAACCGGTGACGATGATATGGCACGCCAGTTCCGGTATCTGTTTGGCGGGAAGAAGTCCCTGAATTATTATTTCGACTACGGTAAAGCCAGATTCGTATTTTTCGATAATGCTTCGGACGCAAGCTCCCCTGAACAAACCCTCAAGTGGCTCGACAAAACGCTTGAAGAAACACCGAAAGACTATCGCAAGTACGTGGCTATGCATAAGCCGCCCAAAAACATCCAGAAGTGGGCCTATCACGCCTGGGACGACGATGAAGAGTCAAAAACCTTCACCGACCTGATGACGAAACATAATGTTGCCGAGGTCTATCTGGGCCATATCCACGCATACTCGACCGCAAAATTTGGGGGCGTTGACTATACTTTGAGCGGCGGCGCCGGCGCGGGTCTTCACAACCGCTACGGTCCGCTGGGCAACGTGCATCATTACATCATTTGCGACGTTATGCCCGACGGCACGGTAAAGCAGCAGGTTGTCCGCTTTTATAAGACTCAAAAGAAGCAAGAATCCGGGGCTGCCTTAAGATAGGTGATTGTTGGACGAACAATCCGACATTCTTCAATGACAGGAGCACTGTATTATGATGAACAGAAAGATGGCTTTGACCGGGATGGCGCTGTGGATGGCTGCACTTGCGGGATTTGTCCTGCCTGAGGCGTGGGCTGATTCGGCCAAGACGGCCGGTTTGGCAGGAGGTCAGTATGGCTCGGAGGATTTTACGAACCTGGAACATTCCTCGCTGCTTGACGGTCTGGATCGCACGTGGAGCGAATCCGACGAGTACGGGCGTCAGTGGTCGGCAGAATGGGAGGGATTTATTGTCGCGCCGGCTGATGGCCAGATTAGCTTTCTCGCCGAGACTAACAGGAGTCTGCAAATCAGCATAGTGGGCAAAAAGGTCGTGGGGGTAAAAGAGGGTAAGGCAAGCGGCAGCATCGTGATGGTTAAGGGCAAGGAATACCCAATCAAGGTGACTTATGCTCACTATGGCAAGTCCTACGACAGTCACTTCAGGGTCACGTGGAGCTGGGCGGGTCAGCAGGAGGTCTCCATCCCGGCGGCTAATCTTTTGCATACGGCCGACCAGGAACAAAAATGGGCTCAGAAGGCTCAACAAGTGGAAGAGGAGGGTGAGGACAATGACGACAATGACGAAGACGAAGGGGCAGTCGCCAGTCTGAGTGTTATTCTTGCCCAAAAGGTTGGTTCTTCTCAAACCAATATGCCGGGCCTGGTCGGTGTCATTTGCGAGGGGGCAGATTTCGACAGGCCTGCTTCGATAGATATCATCAAACACGCCAACCACAACTGGACCGGCGGCCCCGGCAACTGGTCGGGCTATTGGCAGGGCTATATCGAAGCACCCTGTACCGGCGAGGTAAGATTCATCGCTGAGGTCGATAACGGTATCAAGCTTGCCGTTGACAAGCAGATAATCATCGACGGACTGGGCAGACGCAAGGCTCGCGTCGGCTCTGTTTCGATGGTTAAAGGCAGGAAGTACCCGATGTATCTCTGGTACTTTCAGGACGGCGACCCTTCTTACCTGAGGCTGTACTGGAGCTGGGCAGGGCAGGATAAAACAATAGTGGATGAATCGGCGTTCTCCTATAGTCCCGCGGATACAAAATTCGCCCTCGGCATGCTGCCGGGTGATTTCTGGAGCGATGAAGAGGCGCCGTTTAATTTTGACGGTACGGGCAGCGAGCCATTGGACCTTGCGTATCAGGATGCACGATTGCTCCCGGTGGTGGGTGTTGAGAATTACCAGGTATTCAGGTCGAATCGTGAGCACGCGGATGTTTATACAGGCGGTTTGAGGAACACCTATATTCATGCCCCGATGCTCTGTTACTGGAACAATAAGTATTACCTTGAGTTTTTGGCGGCGCCGGTAAATGAGCACGACGAAAACACGGAGACACTTATTACGAGTTCCGTTGATGGTAAGAACTGGGCAACGCCGAAGATAATCTTTCCGGGGTTCCAGCCGCAAGGTGACAGGCACAAGACGATAACACATCAGCGTATGGGGTTTTACGTATCGAAGAATAATCGTTTGCTGGTTCTGGCGTTTTACGGCAGACATCCTTCGCCGAATGAGGGTAACGGATTAGGCCGGGTTGTTCGTGAGGTTTATAAAGATGGTTCGGTCGGGCCGCTCTACTTTATCCGATACAACAGGCACGCCGGCTGGAACGAGAGCAACACGCCCTTTGCGTTTTATCAAACTTCACCCGACAAGAGTTTCATCGCAATATGTGATGAGCTTATGGCGAATAAGCTTATGGTCCAACAGTGGTGGGAAGAGGACCGCAGTGAAGACGGATTCTACCTGATGGGCGGCGAAGGCTTTAAGTGCAAGGCCTTTAACTGGTACACACGTAAAGACGGCGTGGTGGTCGGTCTTTTCAAGGCGGCTTATTCGGCGTACAGCAAAGACGGCGGCAAAACGTGGTCTGATATTCATAAGATTCCGTCGATTATCGTCGGTCACGCGAAGATGTGGGGCCAGCAGACGGAGAACGGAAAGTATGCTTTGGTTTATAACCCGCACTTCGAGTGGCGATATCCGCTCGTTG
>JAUWKC010000268.1 GCA_030607345.1 Planctomycetota bacterium
AATATGCCCTTTCTGCCGGCGTCCTGGTCGGCGATAAAGCACAAAGTGGCCCCATCGGCCGTGAGCCTGGGCATCAGTTCGGCGGCGCCCTTCTTGTCGATTATCTTCTGGCCCTTTCGGCGGCGGACACCGTAGAGGTATTTGTTGATGTACTTGTTATCCAGCGGGCGGGCAATGCTGTATATATTAAAGCCGAACAGGCCCAAAATGTAGCCGAGGATTTCGAAGTTGCCGTAGTGCCCTGTGACCATCAAAAGGCCTTTGCCTTCTTTCATCATCCACTTTGCTCTTTCTACGGTCTTGAATTGCGAATACCGGCGCCGGTTGGATGTTTTCACCAGCCGCGGGACAAAAAGCACATCGACCGCCAGCATGGCGAGCTGCTCGAAGCTTCGCCGCCCTACCTGCTCAATCCACTGCTCGGTCTTTTCCGGAAAACTTGCACGCAGGTTGTCGAGCGCCCGTTTTCGGCCGCGATGGTAGTGTTTCCACAGCAGTCGTCCGAGAAAACAGGCGGTGTTCAGGTTGGTTTCGACATCGAACAGGTACAGCCAGACCATAAGAATCCGCAGGGCAACGTAAGCCGCAAAATCCTTGAGGGGATGGTGCTTCTTTCTTTTCTTCTTTTTTCGCGAGCGAAGCTCATCCATAGCCCGCGATTTTAGACTCAAACGCGGTTCTGTCAAGTAATTGACAGGCCGCCGGGTACTAAAGGGCCAATGAGCACGGTATACTGTTTTGTGAAGTCGAAGTGAACGGGGCTTGACAAAACCAGGCCCAAAGCGTAGCATTTGGGTAAGTATTTTCCGTATAATTAACCTTTTTTAGGTCGGGCATTTCTATGAAAAATCACAAGCTAAGAACCACAGTCGCCACAGCAGCCGCGGTTATCATCGTTTACATCGCCGGTTGTGGGCAACAGGCGCGAAAGCAGCCTGCGGACAAACTTGACGTCGGCGCGACAATCGGAGCCCTGACGGATGTTTTCGCACCGCAGGCAATCCCGGTGGAAGGCTACGCCATTGTAGGCGGCCTTAGAGGAACAGGTTCCGCCCAGTGCCCGCCGCAGATAAGGTCATATCTCAAACAATATATTCTGACGCAACTCTCGGCGGGCGGGTTTGACGTCGACGAACTTATTGACAGTGACAATACAGCCATCGTGCATGTTCACGGGTTGATGCCGGCGGCGAGAAAAGGCAAGCGTTTCGATGTAACGGTCGATGCCCTGGTGCCGACACAAACGACTTCACTCCAGGGCGGCTGGCTGTACAAAGCCACGCTCAAAAAGGCGCGAACCTTCGGCTTGAGCACAAGGTCTCTGGCCACCGTCCAGGGACCCGTATTTATTGACACAATAGGACCTCGGCAGCCGGACAAAAAGACAGGATATATCCTGTCTGGCGGCAGGATCCGGGACGAATATCCGATGGCCATCGTCCCTCGCGAACCCGATTATATGCTGGCGCGACGAATTAGCGACCTTCTGGACACCCGTTTCGGCAAGGGGACGACTCCCGCGGCTTCGCCGGACTATATCGAACTGAAAGTGCCAACCGAATACGCCGAACAAAGGCAAAGATTCATTGACATAGTCAAAGCGATGTATCTGGTCTCGACGCCGGAACTGACGGCGGAAAGAATCGCGACGTCTACGCGAGACCTGGCTGTCTCGCAGGACAAGCACTCAAGCGAGATTGCTCTTGAGGCCATCGGAAGGGTAAGCGCCGGCAAACTGAGCGCTCTATTGAACTCGTCCAATGAGGAGGTTCGTATGCGGGCAGCCAGATGCATGCTCTACTTGGGTGACAACCGCGCCCAGGCTGTGCTTCGGACAATTGCAATGGATAAGGCCTCGTCATACCGAATCGAGGCTTTGAAGGCAATCACGGCGGCGGCAAACCGCGGCGATGCGGCTTTTGTTGCGCGGACACTTGTGCGTGACGACGATTTCAACGTCAGATTCGCCGCCTATGAACAGCTTCTAAAACTGGACGATGTCACGATATCGCAGGAAGTTATCGCAGGCAACTTTTATCTCGAGCAGGTCGCACAGGCAAATCGCAAGGAGATTTACGTTTCCCGCAGCGGACGGCCGCGGATAGTGCTCTTCGATGCTCCGATTTACTGCCGTGACGATGTTTTTGTTGAGACCGACAACGGCAGCATAGCCATCGACGCATCGCCCGGTCAAAACCGCGTCTCTTTGATACGAAAGGTGCCCAACCAACCGCGGGTCGTAAAACTTAACAGTTCGTTCGAGCTGAGTGAGATTATCCGCAAGCTTGCCGAGGAACCCCTTCTAAAAAAGGGCACCCTTCTTCGGCCCGGCTTGAATGTTTCATACGCCGACACAATAGCGCTGATAAAGCAGATGTGCGACACCGGTGCCGTCGATGCCGAGTTTCGCGCGGGGCCTTTACCAAAGATTGAATAGGACCAACAGCAACCGCAGCCATAGCAAGTCAATGCAACTGCTTTCCGCTCGGATGCGATTGACCAGGTCCGTTAATACAGTCCGATAAGAGTCAAGGAAAAAGCCCTTTCTTTTCCCCATTCTTTCATTTACACTATCGCCCTGTTAGTCTGGGCAAAATCGGCTAATTGTCAAGATAAGACAGACCGTCGGCCGATAATAGAAGTGCGTATTTGTCAAAATTTGCCGCCACACAAATTTTCCAGCAGTTCACAGGAACTGACGGCAGGGTGAAATATGAGACTTGAAAAGATTGTTCTTAATGGATTCAAGAGTTTCGCAGACAAGACAGAATTCAGATTCGACTCGCCTGTGACTGCCATTGTCGGTCCCAACGGGTGCGGCAAGAGCAACGTGGTCGATGCGGTAAAATGGGTTCTGGGTGAGCAGAGCGTCAAGAGCCTTCGCAGCGGCCAGATGGCCGATGTCATATTCGGCGGCAGCAGCAGCAGGAAGCCCCTGGGCACCGCCGAGGTCAGCCTGCTCATTTCGAACACAACGGGCAAGCTGGCAATCGAAGCAAGCGAGGTGGAGATTTCCCGGCGGATATACAAGAGCAGCGAGAGCGAATACAGAATCAACGGCAGGCTGTGCAGACTGAAGGATATAAAAGAACTCTTTATGGACAC
>JAUWKC010000295.1 GCA_030607345.1 Planctomycetota bacterium
GGCGCAGAAGTGCAAGGGCTTCTCATACGTCAAGTGCCCGCCGCCCGAGCCGAAGACCGCCAAAAGCTCCAAAGCCTCGCGAGACAAGAAACTGCCAAGAAGCAAACGGGTCTCCGGAGCAAAAAAGTCATATCGCGGGCGCCGAAAACGACCCAAAAGATAAAACCCCAACCCAGCGGGACATGAGCGGTGGACGAGAGATAATGGACGATGGACGCGTTTACGGGTTGTCGTTGCGCAGAAAAGTTCATTGTTATAAATCAGAAGTCGTTTACGAGAACTACCATCCACTTCGAGGACGAGGTAAATCCCAGAACGATAAGTCTTCCGAATCTGATATTTTAGGCTTGCTTCCACAGTCTGCGGATATATTTGACGGATTTCGGAAGTACCTTCTCCGCCGGGCCGGAAAGTTTGCGGCATTCCAATTCGATGAATCTGCTGTAGCCCATCTCTTTGAGGGTTTGAAAGCCGGGCGTAAAGTTCAGCGAGCCAGGTCCCGGTTCGACACGGGTATTTTCAGCAACGTGCACGTGCTTTATCCACCTGCCGGCTTTGGAGAGCGATTCCGGGATGCTTAGCTCTTCGAGCTGCATGTGAAAGAAATCACAGGTAAGCCCGATATGGTCGTGGTTCAGAGTTTCACACAGTTTAGCAGCGTGAGGAACGGTGTTAAGGTATTCCGATTCATATCGATTAAGCGGTTCGAGGAGAAATATCAGCCCTCTTTTTTGTGCCTGGTCGCCTAAAGCAGGTAACTGCTCGATAAGCAGAGCATCCTGGGCTTGCTCAACCGAGGCATAGGGGCCTGCGTCGGTGATTCGGTCCGGATTATCCTCGATGAGTATCGGCGGGACATTGACGCAAGCCACGCCCAATTCCGCACAAATATCAAATAATTTCAGAAAACTGTCCCGACATTGTTCTCGAACTTTTTTGTGGGGACTGAGCAGTGAGCCTGAAAATCCCAGGGACATTGAGACAAGCGGTAAAGGACTATCGGCCAGGCACCCGCGCAGCTCGTCAAGGTAGTCATTTAAGAATCTGCCCGGCAGCGATACTGCATCAAAACCAAACTTGGCTGCATTGTTGAGTCTGTCGAGAACCCGGTCGCCAGGCAGCACTTCGAGACGACAGGAAATCCTGGGACCCCGCCCGCCGTGGCTCGCTTGGCGGAGCCAAGTCGCGACAGGCAAGGCGGGAACCCTATTGCATTTGTCGTTCGCATTTTCAGACATAAAATTGGCCTTTTAATGTTAGTTAGTATCTGTTGCGGAAAACGAAAATCGATGATGTCACCCCTGCGAAACCTGTCCTGAGCAAAGTCGAAGGAGCAGGGGTCCAGAGCGAAAAACTGGATTCCCGCTTTCGCGGGAATGACAAATACTGTTTCCGCAACAGGAACTAGTTACCAGGCCTTAATCCCGGCGTTTTAAGTTCAAAATTAAAAACAGTTGAAATCGCAGTCGGCCTTGTGTATATTCTGCCAAAGATTGGTGATTTAATCAAGATTTTAAGAAACTTGTAATGGAGTTGTTGCAATGAATTCGAAACCTAATGCTATTGTGGCACAGTCCGGCGGGCCGACGGCGGTAATCAACTCAAGCGCCTGCGGTGTAATCCAGGAAGCGATAAAATCCGGTAAAATCGGAAGTGTAATCGGCGCAACCAACGGCATATTAGGCGTGCTTAAGGAAGATTTGTTCGATATCTCGGCGGAAAAACCCGAGGTCATCGAGGCGCTTAAGCAAACGCCCGCAGCAGCTATTGGTTCGTGCAGATACAAACTGAAATCACTCGAAGAATCCAAAGCGGACTTCGAGAGAGTGCTCGACGTCTTCAAAGCCCACAATATCCGTTACTTTTTCTATGCTGGCGGTAATGACTCGATGGACACCGCCGATAAGGTCAACAAGTTAGCCGCAGACGCCGGCTATGAGCTGGTTTGTATGGGTATTCCCAAAACGGGCGATAACGACCTTGCCTGCACCGACCATTGTCCGGGCTATCCAAGCGTGGCAAAATATGTCGCAACCTGTGCGGCTGAGGCCGGCAAAGATACCGAGGCACTCTATACGACGGACACCTGCACGATTCTCGAAGTGATGGGAAGAAACGCCGGCTGGATAGCGGCAGCAACAGGCCTTGCCGCTCGATGTCCCGAAGATGCACCGCATCTTGTATATATGCCGGAGGCGGCCTTTTCCTTCGATAAGCTCGTCAGCGATGTCAAAGAAGTGCTGAAACGATTGGGCAGGGTCTTTATCGTTGCCGGCGAAGGACTCAAAGATGATAAGGGCGAATACGTTACCGCGGACAAGGGAACATTTGGTAAAGACAGTTTCGGGCACGTACAGCTTGGCGGTGTCGCCGAGATGCTCAAAGCCGTGATAGAAAAAGAAGTGGGTATAAAGGCCCGCTTCAATAAGCTCGGCACTAATCAACGAAGCGCTATGCACTTTGCCTCCCTGACCGACGTCAACGAGGCATATATGTGCGGGCAGATGGCGGTAAAGAATGCGATGGAAGGCCAAAACGGCAAAATGGTAACTCTGGTTCGCGAAGAAGGCCCACAATACAAATGCACAACAGGTCTGGCGGAGTTAAGAGATGTGGCCAACGGCGAAAAGAAGGGGCCGGCTGAGTTTATAAATGAGAAGGGCAACCATATCACCGATGCGATGCGGGATTACGTTCGACCTCTGGTACAGGGCGAAGCACCCATAAGAATCGATGAGGACGGCCTGCCCGTGTTTATGAGA
>JAUWKC010000075.1 GCA_030607345.1 Planctomycetota bacterium
ATTGTTGAATGACCCCGACGAAAATGTAAGAGTCGCCGCCGCGTACGCAGCCTACAGGCTCGGCTCGACAGAGAGCTTCGAATTGCTTAGAAAAGCCCTCGCCGACAAGAACCAGACTGTACGAGCAAACACCGTCTTTGTCCTCGGCAAAACAGGCGACCAAAGGGCCCTGAGCCTACTCTACATTGCCCTGACTATGCGGGACTCCGACGACAAGGTCCGATATCAGGCGGTGGACTCAATAGCAAGACTCGGTGACGAGCACATCTTTGAAAAGATATGGACAATGCTTATCAGCGCCTACACCGACGTCAGGGTACCGGGCATACAGGCTATGGGCAACCTTGGAACTTCAAGGGCGCGGGATTCACTGCTGAACATGCTCGATGACGACGTACCGGAAGTGCGGCTGGCGGCCGCCGAGCAGCTTGGAAAACTTGGCGACAAATCAGGCCAGAACGTTGTTCTTGACGTCTTCAGGAAGAGTTTCACTGCCGGGATGAGTATCGAGGCACGCGAGAGCATTGAATTCTGGACGGCCTTGGCAATAGGGCAAATCTGTACGGACCGAGTCAGAAAGTTCCTGCCCAAACTGCTGAGAAATCCCTCAAAAAGGGTGCGTTTGGCTGCCGCAAAGGCCGTTT
Organism: Planctomycetota bacterium; assembly: GCA_030607345.1. The sequence goes on from JAUWKC010000075.1 coordinate 645, forward strand.
TTCAGTGTATAAACCAAAAAAGGCTCCGAAGAACCTATTCATACGTAGGCTAACTAATCCCACATTGTTTTCTTTGCGCATTTTACCAAAATTAACTTGCATCCTACACGACCAACCGATATAATAAGATAAGTACAGGTGGGTCTGTTTTTGCACTGGAGGTCGACACCCTGGGTGGTATTATTGTAGGTACGATTTGACGAAAGGAGCTGGTTTTGAGCACGCTTACCAAAACATTAGTGGTCTTGCTGACGTTATCGGCCATTTTCCTTTGCGGGATAGTTGTCACTTATGTCACGAACGCCGACAATTACAAGTCCCTGCTGGTTGAACAGAGAAGAAAGTCGCAGATTGCCGTAACCGAACAAAAGGCCGCACAAGAGCAATTAAGAAAAAAGAAAGAAGAGTTCCAGCGGCGAGAAGACGAGATGACGGCCAAAATCGCATCGCTCGGCCAGCGAATCGCCAATCTTGAGAACGAGATGCGAACCGTCAAAACCGACAAAGACGCCCTGGATGAACAGGTCAAGAGCTGGGTAAGCATAGTGAACGAGCTTACCGCTGCGAATGAAAACCAGGGGGCCTTACTCACAGCAACACTCGCCGACCTCAAACGGATAAAGGCTGAGCAGATAAAACAACACAGGGAATTGGCCGAGACGACGGAAGAGCTGGTTGCAAAAATAGCAGTTATTCAAACGCTCGATACTCAGAAGAAACGTCTGGAAGAAGAAAACGCCGGGCTGCAGAACCAATTAGACACGCTCTTCAGAAAACACGGCAGGCAAGTCGCCACCATCGAGCCGGTTACGCCGGAAAGAAGCAGGGTCCTGCCGGTCAGTCCCATTCCGGAAAAAATCGGACTCTCAGGCACTATACTTGCCATCGACGAGAGGTATTCCATAGCCCATATCTCCATTGGCTCGGCGCACGGCGTAAAGGAAGGAATGAGATTTTTCGTAACGCGCGGCGACCAGTTTCTGTGTGAGCTTCTGATAATTGACGTTGAGCCCGAAAAGGCCGCTGGAGTCCTCGAACGCATACGACAGGGATACAAACCCAGGGCAGGCGATAATATAACCACTAATCTGTGAGTTTTCTGGACGGGGTGCAGACTGTGACTGCAAACATCGAACATCGATTTTCGCTGTGGGAGGCTGTCGTATGAGTCCTGCAGGACGCAGCCGCGGCGGCAAAGTATCCGCGGACGATAATATCTACACGGCCATCCTCGCACTCGTCTGCGGCGTTGTGCTGGCGACGGCGGTTTTCGTGGCTTACAAATGCTACTCCCAGTACGACACTATCTTCAAAGCACCGCAGAAAACCTCCACCTGGAGACTAAGTCGCTGATAATACAGTAGCAATTTGACTATTGACAACCGCGGCCCTTAGTATATAAAGACAGTCAATAGTTAATAAATTTAGAAGGGATTCTAAGTGCTGCTGGACACAATCTTAGGCTGGTTTAGTATGGATATGGGTATCGACCTCGGTACCTGTACTACCTTAGTCTGTGTCCGGGACAAAGGAATTGTCCTTAATGAACCCTCCGTCGTTGCCGTCCGCAAAGGAACCAACATCGTACTCAATGACGGCGAGGCCGTGGGCCTGATTGCACGCGAAATGCTCGGAAAAACGCCGGGCTCAATTAGCGCGATAAGACCGCTCAAAGACGGCGTAATCAGCGATTTTGAGATTACCGAGGCCATGCTCAGCTATTTCATACGCAAAGTGCACGGCAGAGGCGGCCTGGTTCGTCCACGAGTTGTTATCGCTGTTCCCACGGGAATTACCGCCGTCGAGAGGCGAGCCGTTATCGACAGCGCCGAACGCGCAGGCGCCAGAAGGGTTTACCTGGTCGATGAGCCTATGGCTGCGGGAATAGGCGCGGAACTTCCCATCACGGACCCCACCGCGTCAATGATAGTAGACATAGGCGGCGGAACCACCGAGGTGGCGATAATGAGTCTGGCTGACATTGCAACGTCTCAGTCCATTAGAATCGGCGGCGACGATATGGACGAGGCAATCATAAACCACCTCAAAAGAACGTACAATCTGCTCATTGGCGAACCACGAGCGGAAAAAGTCAAGATTCAAATCGGCTCGGCCGCACCGCTCGAAGAAGAACTGACGATGGAGGTTGCCGGAAGAGACACTATCTCCGGGCTGCCCAGGAAAATCGTAATAACAAGCGAAGAGATTCGTGAGGCGGTGCGCGAACCGGTCGCCGCCATCATTGACGCTGTTACCGCAACGCTCGAAAAGGCTGAGCCCGAGCTTGCCGCCGACCTGATTGACAACGGGCTCCACATCTGCGGCGGGGGGGCGCTGCTGCGCGGCATGGACACCGTATTGGTCAATGCCACCGGATTGAAGGTTACCTGCGTCGATGACCCCCTCACCTGCGTCGCAAGAGGAACAAGCGTATATCTCGAGAATCTCGAACTGTGGAAAGATACTATGGACCATAACGAGTATGGGTGGGAATAAGAACCAGGAAACCTGAGAAAGCGGATACTGTCCTGTTTCTTATACCACTTTCCCGGACGATATGGCAAGGAAGCATATCAAAGTCGCGCAAGGAATGCTGTTCATCTGGCTTATGCTGGCTGGTCTTATCCTCTTGCTCTCGCCTCAAAACATCACAGGCAAGTTCGGCTTTGCATTCGCTCGAATCTTCCGCTGGCCACTGACCATCGGACGGGGCATCTCCCTGGCGAGAACCTATCAACTTCCTGAGGGCACGACCACAAAAACAGAGCTGGAAAACCACCTGGCGAACCTCGCACAGCAACTGCTCCAGGAACACCAAAGGGTCGAAGAATTTGCTCGCCTGCGGGTCAGATTCCCACTCGAAGGCGCCGCCCTTGTTCCGGCCTCCGTCGTGACCAGCCTGCTCGACGCCTCCCGCAGTGAGCTTGTCATCAACATGGGCCGCGATGACGGCGTTGAAGAGCACCAGTTCGTTCTGGCCAACAACAGTATCATCGGAACCGTCTTACGCGTTGAGCCCCGCCAGGCCCGGGTCAGACTCTTGACGGATCCTGCCTCGAAAATCGAGGTCAGAATCGAAAATCTTAAAATATATCGTGTGATGTATGGAACGGGCGCCAATTCGGCCAAAATCCCCAACATTTCCAGAAAGCACAAAATAAAGAAAGGCTTGCGAGTCTTCGCATGCACCAAGCCGGGTTTCCTCGATACGCCCCTCATTATCGGTACTGTCACTAAGTGCGTAAAAGACGACGAGAAACCTCTGCTCTGGGACATAACCGTCGAGCCCGTCTGCGACATACAAACACTCACAAGGGTCTACACTATCGCAATGAATCCTCCACAAGAACTGAGGTTGTGAGATGCGATGGCTGCGCTTTACAGTCCTTGTCGTTGTCGTTGCCGTGCTCCAGGCAGGCTTTTTGGACAGAATCGCACTGACCCAACTTAATATAAAGCCCGACCTCTTTTTGGTCCTGCTGGTTTTTTTTGCACTCTACGGATTACCCAAAAGCAAAGCAGCCCCGGCCGGCGGCTACCGCTTCGACATATCGCCGGCAATTATCACCTCATTTGTCATAGGTTTCGCCGCGGATATTGCCGTTATCGGTTCGGCAATGGGAACACGAATGTTGAGTTTCGGCATCGTCGGCAGCTTGTTGGCCTATTTGCACCGAATTATAGCGGCCAGAAAAATGCTGTACCAGGCATTTGTGATTTTCGTTGCCGGCCTCGCAGCCGGCCTGTTGCACGGGTTTCTGACAAGTCTAAAGGGCGCCGCAGTACTCAACTTCAGGCTCATCGCTTGCACGGCCTTGTACTCGGCAATTCTCGGCCCGTTTTTGTTCCTGCCCTGCGCCTGGTGGATGCGTATAAGAACACATCAATTCAGAAGATAGCTTAGTACGCCGATAATTGTAAAAGGTATGTACCGCAAGCGAGTAAACATTTTCGTTGTCGTTATTGGAATATTCTCTGCTATATGTCTGCTCCGCCTGACGCAGATGCAGTTGCTTGACAACTCGTTCTACAGGGAACGAATCGAGCAACTCAAACTCCGGCGTGGAGGCTCCCGGCAGCTCAGAACCATCCGGGGTAAGATATTAGACAGAAAAGGACGAATCCTCGCTGCCGACCAGCCCCACTTCCAACTGTGCATAAGCTATCCCTTTGCGAGCCTGCTCGATGAGAGGGTCCACCGGCAAACAGATGCGAAACAGCTCGCCAACAGTCTTGACGATTTGCGCCAAATTATCCGGAAGTGCGCGCAATTCAAAGGAACCGAGCCGGCAAAAATACGGGCGGACCTGAGGAAGATAAACAACTTCGTATGGAACCGCCGTGCCTTCCAGGCCTGGAGAAGAAAGTGCCCCCACTCCGAAATCCTCGACCACTATAGCAGTGTAGTAAGCGTCCCGCTTTCAAAGGCGCTTGAGGACTTCGAAGAGAAGGAGCCCGACCTCTTCGAGCGCCGCCGACTCGTCAACAAAGTCGACATTACCGAAATGCACCAGAGCTGGCCTCTGCTGGAGCTTGAGACCGACGACGACATCTTCACCGCCCAGCTCGAGTTTGACGTCGATGGCATGGAGATTCTCGCCAAATCCAGACGTTCTTATCCCTACAAAAGCGTCGCCGCCCAGACCATAGGCTGGGTCGGAAAACCACAGCAGCGAGACAAACAGCTCTTCGTCAATGACAGGCTCTCAAGCTATCTCGACGACGATGTCTGCGGAAGAGAAGACGGCATCGAGTATGTCTGCGAGACCATCCTCCACGGAAGACGCGGCGAGGCCGTCTACAATATAGACAAAGAGCTGGTCAAAAGGACCCCCACTCAATTCGGCGACAACGTCCGCCTGACGCTGGATGCAGAACTCCAGCAGAGAACCGAACAATACATCGCCGACTGCAATCTTAACCAGAACTGCACCGCGCCCACCGCAGCGGTGGTAATCGACGTTCTCTCCGGCGATATCCTCGTGCTGGCCTCGATGCCCACCTTCGATTTGAACCTTGCCAGGTATAACTACGGCAGCCTCCTCAACGACGCCAACGAACCTCTGCGCAACCGTGCCATAAACGAGCACTACCCGCCCGGCTCGTCTGTAAAACCATTGATTCTCGTCGCAGGGCTCGAATCAGGCACAATCACACCGGACGACGTCATAAGCTGCCCGGCCCAGCCGGCGCCAAGAGGCTGGCCAAACTGCTGGATATGGAACAGGTATCGAAGCGGCCATGATTACAGCGGACCAAATAACGCCCGACACGCCATAATGGTCAGTTGCAATCGCTTTTTTTCTATTCTTGCCGACAGAATCGAAACGCGGGTCCTCCAGCAATGGCTCTTCAAATTCGGCTACGGACGAAAGTCACTTTTGCTCCCGCGGGCCATTTACCAAAGCGCAGCAGAACGCAATCTCAGACAGGCCGCAGGACAAATCTCAACCTCACCGCTGCCCGCGAACATCGAGGTATTGTACTTCGAACAGATACCGCCGCTGGCAAAAGGTGAACGAAGGTACTTCGGCATAGGTCAGGGCAACCTCCGCACGACGCCGCTGCAGGTCGCAAATGCTATCGCGGCCATAGCGCGGGGCGGAGTATACAAATCGCCGCGGCTGTTTGTAAGCGACGTCAACAATTCCGAATCCGGCTCGCCCGAACTTAACCAGCAGGGCCAGGACGCCCCTGAGAGCAACCTAAACCTCTCGCCGCAAACCCTCTCCGTGCTCCGAGACGGGCTGCACGCCGTCGTAAACAAACCGGGCGGAACCGCCTACAAGGCTTTTGCCCACAGCGGACTCGACCAGCAGGGCGTCACCGTCTACGGAAAGACAGGCTCTACTGAAAAACCCGACACCGCCTGGTTCGCAGGCTTCGCAACCGGCGCCAACGCACGCAGCATTGCCCTGTCCGTCGTCGTCGAGGGTGGCCAGCACGGCTCCAGCGACGCCGCTCCCATCGCTCGCGACATCATCCAGTTCTGCATCGAAGCCGGATACCTGGCAGAAAACAACAACGCGACCACCGCCGGCACGCCTCAATGAAGCAAAAACTGCTCGCCCCCGCCATGTTGCCCGACATCTATCTGTGCGCGACCGCATTTCTCCGGGCCGTGAGAATCGCCGCAAACGCCATTGCAGCCGTCTCATACCAAGTCAAGTTAATTATTGCGCCCCATTGTCATTCCCGCCGAAGCGCCAATCCACTTTACCGTAACATGCACTGAGAATAATACCTGAACCGCCATTACACTAAGCGCACTTACTAAGTTGACTTGGTCTCAACCCTCAAAATGGTATCGCCAAGCCGGACCTGCTCGACTGCCTGCTCCTTCAGAAAAAGCTCCTCCTGCTCGCTGAAACCGCCTTCCGGACCTATAAGCGCGACGACGTCGCAACTGCCAAAAGTTCTGTCCGCCAGAAACGCTGCGTCGGACGACAGGCTTCCGACAATGAAGCTGGTGTCCTCGAAGTCGCTCCTAAGATTAGCAAGGACCGTTGCCGACGGGGCGGGACCGCCCAAAAAAGCAACCAAATGCGCAGGCGCCCAACGGCAAAAAGCAAAAATTTTGAAAAATTCTTACTCCTTTCTACATAAGCACTTACGATTTTCGAAGACTACAAAATACCCGAATTTTCGCACGAAACGCGCAGGTTGCTCTAAATATGAAGGGTACATCGGTACCCCTGCGCGTTTACTTTCAAGGTGCAATTATGCCTATCAAAAAAACTGCCACGCACCACCACCGCAGTTCGCAGCCCAGATTCACCAAAAACGAAGCCGCGCGCACAAAACAACACCTTTTATGCAAAACAAAGCCAATTTCCGGAGGCCTCTAATGACCTTAACCTCAGCTCTAACAAGCACTTACGAAGAAAAAACACCCCTGGAGG
>JAUWKC010000049.1 GCA_030607345.1 Planctomycetota bacterium
ACCGCCTGCCCCAATGGCGACCTGCTGGCTATATGGTACTCAACAACAAGCGAAACCAGCCGAAGGCTGACCGTGGTCGCATCCAGACTCCGACGCGGCAGCAAAAGCTGGGAACCCGCCGCTCCGTTCTGGGACGCACCAGACCGCAACGACCATGGCAGCAGCATCCTGTGGAATGAAAAGAGCAGGACGCTTTACCACTTCAACGGGTTAAGTGCGGGGGCAACATGGGATAACCTTGCTTTGGTAATGCGCTCAAGCACAGACAACGCTGCCACCTGGTCCAGAGCCCGAATCATTCAACCGATACATGGTCTTCACCACCAGGTTATCGCCGGGTCCTTTATCACCCGACAAGGCTACTTGATAGTGCCCTGTGACGCGGTGCCGGGCGGCAGCGGCGGCTCGGCCGTTCATATCAGCAAGGACAACGCCCAGACCTGGCTCGACCCGGGCGATGGTCGGCCGAGGCCCGAGTTCAAAGCCGGCCAAACCGGGGCGTGGATTGCCGGTATCCATACCGGCTGCGCACAGTTAGCCGACGGGAGCCTGCTGGCCTTCGGCCGCGGCGACAGCATCAATAAAAAAATGCCAAGAGCATCTCAAGTGACATGGGCACGACCTGGACATACTCAGCAAGCGAATTTCAGTCCATCGGCGGAGGTCAGCGACTCGTCCTCGAAAGACTCAAAGAGGGCCCCTTGTTCTTTGCCGCCTTCTGTCGGGATATGACGGTGACCGATGGGGCCGGCCAATTCCAGAAAGTAAGGGGCCTCTATGGGGCGCTGAGCTTTGACGAAGGCAAGACCTGGCCCGTGCGCCGCCTGATTACCGACGATGCCCCGGCTCATAAGGCATCGGGTACCAACGGCCATGATTTCGCAATGAGCCCAACCACCGCCGAGCGGGGGGGTTATCTCGCCTGTACCCAGGCGCCCGACGGCGTGCTCCACCTTATCAGCAGTTGGAATCATTACGCCTTCAACCTGGCTTGGCTCAAAAAACCGATGCCGGCCCTGAGCAAGAGCAATAAATGAAGGCAAAAGGCTCTGAGAAGAACTATCACCGGTTCGGTTTCGAAAATCTGTTCATCACCATCACTACTCTTTCGCAGAAATGGTGGACTGTGGGGCTGTTGAAAAAGTCGGTGTTTGCGAAGTTGAGATTGCCTCGTGGCTCTTCAAACCGCCCGCAATGACAAAAAATCCAGGTTTGCCAAAGGGTTTTGAGCAGTTATTGTAGGGAATGTGAGGTTTTTCAACAGCCACACTGTCCCTATTTTCGTGCAGTCCCCCCTATGGCACCTAATTTCCGTGAAAAGTCCAAAATCTCGAAAAGCAGACGTAACAATCCTTGCCGGCCGGCACGCTAAATGCTATACTGGTTAGCGAAATGGTGAGCTGGATGAGGGGGCCGTCGGAGCCAGCAAAATAGTTCGATGGCGCGTTTTGGAGGCAGAGAGGCTGATGGAAAAGGTGATTTTAGTCAGTCTACTAATATCGTTGGCCGGCTGGACCACAGCCAGCGGTCAACCGTACGGCGGAGGCAGCGGCACAGCCGAGGACCCCTATCTAATTTATGACGCAAATCAAATGAACGCCATCGGCACCAGCACCTTTGACTGGGACAAACACTTCAAACTCATGGCTGATATCGACTTAAGTGGATACACAGGAACCAGCTTCAATATAATTGGCAGGGACGATTCAGATCCCGTGCAAGGATTATGCCCTTTTACGGGCGTTTTCGACGGTAACGGCAAAAAAATCCTCAACTTTACCTACGATAGTACCGGCAGCTCCGTCTGCGGCCTTTTTGGGACTGTGGGCGATTACCGGGCCGGTAAGCCAGGCCAAATTCGGGACCTCCACCTGGTCGATCCCAATGTGGACGTAGGTACCGGCGATTATGTCGGGGCTCTCGCTGGCAATGTGAGAGTTGGGACCATATCTGGATGTTACATCGAGCGTGGCACGGTGGCTGGAAGGGAAAATGTAGGTGGGCTTGTCGGAAGTGCTATGGACAGTACTATCACTATCACAAGATGCTGCGCTTCCTGCGAGGTAATTGCAACGCGCGCCGCTGTCGGCGGGCTCGCTGGCTTTAGCGGCGGGATGATTACCGAGTGTTATGCCAGCGGAGACGTTTCAGGCGACTTTCACATAGGAGGACTTGTTGGGGGTAACTGCGGAACGATAGCGAATTGCTATGCAACCGGGGACGTTGTGGGAATTCTTGGTGAACTCGGCGGGCTGGTCGGAGTAAACGGCGGTGGTAACGGCGCTATCACCAATTCCTATTCGAGCGGGCATGTTTCGACTACGTTTGGTTTGTTCGGAGGCCTAGTAGGGCGCAACATTAATGATGGCACAATTGAAAGCTCCTTCTGGGATGTCCAGACCAGCGCCCGTAGCAGGATGTGTGGAGAGCAAGATCTGGGGGCCACCGGCTGCAATCCCGATTTCGGCAAAACAACAGTTCAGATGCACCACAAGAGCACCTTTACTTCTGCCGGCTGGGATTTCAACACGCCGGTGTGGCGAATATGCGAAGGGCTTGATTATCCCAGGCTGTGGTGGGAGGACGAATCGCCTACCCTGGTTGTAATACCGTTGGTTTTGTCCTTTGCTGCGCTGGAAGGTTGGACGAATCCCGACAACCAGAACCTGCTAATCGGCAACAGCCACGCCGGCACAATAGGATGGCAGGTTGCCGAAGATTGTGAGTGGCTGGAGGCGGAGCCGAATTCGGGAAGTCTTGGACCTTATGACAGTAACGAAGTAATGGTCAGCTCGGAGACTGCAGGTATGGCGGCGGGCGACTACTACTGTGAACTGACGATATTCGATGCCTGTGATCCAAACCTGACAGAGGTTGTCCCGGTGTCGCTGCACGTTCAGGGGCCGCTTATTCATTTAAGTACCGAACATATCGAATTTGTTACCCTGGAGGGCGGACCAGACCCGAATGACCTGATACTGATGGTAACAAACGCCGGTGGCGGAATTCTTAACTGGCAAATCGCAGACGACTGCAACTGGGCGAGCATTGACGCAAATTCGGGCAGCTTGGCCGCTTGTGAAAGTAATGATGTAACCATTAGTGTGGACAAGGCAGGCCTGCCTAAGGGCGATTATTACTGCGAGTTGACGGTATCGGATGCGTGTGCTGAGAATAGTCCCCAGGTAGTTGCCGTGCATCTTGAGGTGGTGGGGCCGATTCTTTCGGTGACACCGAGTTATTTAGAATTTCCAATAGCTCTGGGTGAGCCCAACGTGTACGAGCAGGTTCTATCTATCGGCAACAATGGGGGCGGAACGCTTAACTGGCAGATAACGCCTGCGAATGACTGCGATTGGCTCGGCGTCTATCCGCTGACCGGTCAATCGCGGGGCGAAGTCAACAAAGTGACGGTAAGCGTGGATACGAGCGGCCTGGGCCTGGGGTTTTACGATTGCCAATTGACTATCAGTGACAGTAACGCCGAGGATAGTCCGCAGGTGCTTCCGGTGATGCTGCACATATATGTCCCCGGCGAGCTTCATGTCCCGGCTGAATACGTAACGATTCAGGAAGCTATCGATGCTGCCCAGGAGCACCAGACCGTGGTCATCGAGACCGGCACGTACGATGAGGCTATTGATTTCGGCGGAAAGAACGTCACGCTGACATCAATAGGCCCCAACGACCCGGTGGTGGTGGCGGCTACAGTGATTGACGCAGGCGGCGTAGGGCCAGCGGTGACATTTTCCGGGGGCGAGCTTGGCAGTTGCCGGCTTGTTGGCCTGACCATAACGGGCGGGACCTATGGCGTCTATTGCGAGCTTGCCAGCGCCACCATTCACAATTGCGTGATCGGCAGCAATTTAGGTCCCGGGATTCGCTGTGTAAACAGTGACCCGGTCATCACCGGCTGTCAGATTATCGACAACGCCGGTCACGGCATCAGCCTGACCAGTCGTCTGGCCAATAACTGTGCCGGGATTGCCGGCTGCAGGATTGTGGGCAACAACGGCCGCGGCATTGACGGCAATATGAGCCAGGATGTGATTACTAAGTGCCTCATTGCCGGCAACAAGGGCCAAGGTGTCTATTCTTATCGCAGCCGAAAGCTCACCATCAAGAACAGCACCATTGTTGGAAATACAGGCGAGGGTGTGTACTGCGACCCCAGCAAAATGACCATTACCAATTGCATCCTCTGGGACAATGCATCGGGGCCGGGCTGGCAAATTCATTTGGCCACCGCCAGCTACGTGCTGGTCGAGTACAGTGACATTCAGGGCGGCTGGTCGGGTAACGGCAATATTGATTGTGACCCGTGTTTCGCTCGAGCCGGTTATTGGGGTGACGCTAACGACCCGAATATCGTGGCCGAGGCGAACGAGCCAAATGCTATCTGGGTTGGCGGCGATTATCATTTGAAGAGTTTCGGCTGGCGGTGGGTCCCGCAGGTGAACGACTGGCGCTGGGATGAGGTGACCAGCCGGTGCGTCGATGGGGGCAATCCCGGCTCGGCTCTTGCCGAAGAGCCGCTTTTTGTTCCCCCAGACCCGGACAATGTATGGGGCTGCAATATTCGAGTGAACATAGGCTTCTACGCCGGCACCGCCGAGGCAAGTCTGCCACCTTATGATTGGGCCCTGCTGGCCGACTTGAGCAACGACGGCACTGTCAATTTTGCCGATGTGGGTCTGTGGGCGGAAAACTGGCTGGCCGGGGGCAGCGAGCTTTCCGGCGACCTGGACAGAAGCGGGGTTATTGATCTGACTGACTTTGCCCTGCTCGGTGGCGACTGGTCATCCCAGACCATCTGGCACGAAGGTCAGTGAGCCATATCCCGGCGCGCCGGGACCAAATGGAAGACCGTCGGTGCCGTCACTGTAACCTACGAGGACCTGCCGGCCGTGAGCAAGAGCAATAAATGAAGGCAAAAGGCTTTGAGAAAAACTGTCAAGAGTCCCGTTTCGAAAGGAGTGTGATGAAAGACTTATTTGTATTTGCGGCTGGCGTAACGCTTTTTGTCACGTCCGTGTTCGCTCAAGGCTTGGAGCCCGACGAAATGCCGCCGAGCTTCACCAATTCGGTCGGAATCAAGCTGGTAAGGCTCGACCCGGGCAGTTTCACAATGGCCGGCAGCACCGCCCCTTTGCCGGACGAGCTGACGGAAAAGCTCAGTTATCCGATGCGCGAAGAATTGTTCAGCAAATTTCCGCAGGGCGACCCCGATAGATTTGCGATTACCACCGAGCACGTTCGAAGCGGCGATTTCGATGAAAAACCTGCCCACGAAGTCAATATCAGCCGGGCCTTCTATATGAGCACCTACGAAATCACGAACGCACAATACGAAATGTTCGACCCGTCCCACCGTCTTTTGCGAGGCAAGAAGGGCTTTTCAAAGGCCGACGACGAAGCGGTCATATTTGTCAACTGGTACCAGGCTGTGGCCTTTTGCGACTGGCTCAGCGTTCAGCAAGGCATGCCATATCGATTGCCCACCGAGGCCGAGTGGGAATATGCCTGCCGGGCCGGAACAACCACCTGCTTCTCGACGGGAGATATGCTGCCCAAGGCCTTTCACAAAAATGCGCAACGCACTTCCTTCAACGAAGAGACCGACATCGTGCCGTTGACGGTCGGTCGGACGCCGCCAAATCCATGGGGGCTTTACGATATGCACGGCAACGTGGAAGAGTGGTGCTATGACTGGTATGGGCCGTACAATGGCGCCATCCAGGCCGACCCCGTCGGTATGGCCCGCGGCGACTTCAAAGTTACCCGCGGAGGCAGTCACGGAACCAACCTCTATTACCTGCGCTCTGCCAACCGCATGGGAACTCTGCCTCAAAACAAGCACTGGCTCATAGGCTTCCGCGTGGGCGTCGGCCCGATGCCTGAGACCCAACCTCTGCCCGCGCCGGGCCCGCAGCGCTATCAGCTAAGTGTCAGCCAGGATAAACCACCCCGACCCGCTTTGGGCATAGACCCGGGCAAACCATACTTTAATGGGCCGCGACGATACGTAAAGATACCAGAAGGCTCAGTCGGGCCATTATTTTCGCACCACAATCACGACCCGGCCATTGCCGAATGTCCCAACGGCGACCTGCTGGCCATCTGGTATACCTGCGTCGAAGAGCGAGGACGTGAGCTTGCAATAGCCGCAAGCCGACTGCGTTATGGCACCGATGAGTGGGAACCGGCGTCGCCGTTCTGGGATACGCCCGACAGAAACGACCACTGCCCGGCCCTGTGGTTCGACGGCAACAACACTATCTATCATTTCAACGGCCTATGCGTCGCCGGCAAATGGGAACCGCTGGCAGTTATTATGCGGACATCCACTGATAACGGCGTCTCCTGGTCGAAGGCCCGGCTGATTGTGCCCGAGCACGGTTTCAGGCAGATGGTAGGCGAACCCGTCTTCCGCACGCAGGCCGGGGCCATCGTCTTCGGCGCCGACGCCGAGCACGGCTCGACAATTTGGGTAAGCACCGACCAGGGCCTTACCTGGAGCGACGCGGGCGGCAAAATACGCGGAATCCACGCCGGTATCGTTCAGCTCAAGGACGGCCGACTGATGGCGCTCGGTCGCAATCAAAACATCGATGGATGGATGCCCAGGAGCGTATCGTCGGATATGGGCAAGACCTGGCAGTCAAGTGCGAGCGTTCTGCCGCCTATCACCGGTGGCCAGCGAGCCGCACTTATCCGGCTAAAGCAAGGACCGCTGTTTTTTGCCTCCTTTGCCAGGGATATCAACAATTTCGAGCCCACGCCTGACAAGAAAAGGCCTCCACGGCACGTCTCAAGCCTGTTCGGCACAGTTTCACTTGATAACGGCAGCACCTGGCCTGTTCGCAGGGTCATTAGTGACTGCAAATCCGACCATCCCGTCGATACCATTGACAACGCACCGGTACTGATGAATCCACATAGCTCTGAACCTTTGGGATACCTCTCCGTCTGCCAGGACACCAAAGGCATTATTCACGTCATCTCCAGCACCAATCATTATGCTTTCAACCTGGCCTGGCTCAAACAGGAGCCGCCGAAATTCTCATTGAGCCCGCGCCCGCTGCCGGCTCGCGGCGAACTGCCTAATGTTTACGACCCGAACGAGCTGCCCGGCAGAGCCGATACGCCGTGGCACTTCGTAGTGGACGAAGCCGAGGCCGTCAACACGCCCGGGTCAAACACAATAAAACTTGGCGGTCGGCAGCAGTTTGCGCTGAAGTGGTCCAACGAGAGAATCGACGACCTCGCCGAGGCAGACCCACACAAAGGCCTTACCGCCGAGGTGGCCGTGAATGTCAACAAAAGCGGCCAGGAAAATCAAGGCTTTGAATTTGAGGTCTTTCTAAGAGGCGGAACATTAACGGTGAATCACTACCGTATTTCAATTACCTCAACCGGGCTGTATTACTTCTACGACAATGAGTTCGTCCAAATAGCACAAGCCCTTGACAATTCCGGCGGCATGCACACATACCGCCTGGCGGTGCGTGATGACACGGCTGTGCAGATTTACCGTGATGACAGTCTTATCGCAGTTAAACCGGCGGATTTGCTTATCGACTGGCGAGTCCCCGCTCGCCGCTCTTACATCCGATGGGGCATAGCCGCACCGGCCACCGAGGCCGTACTTGATTATATAAGCTGGGACACGACCGGCCCGTATCAGCCATAGTGGTGTGAAATATCGCACCAATTCAGACTTCCAGCCGCAAAAAAAAACGCGACGACACTTGAACTAATCGGCCCGTTGATTTAGAATGTCTCGTTTACGCTGGAAACTCGTCAAGACTAAGACGCTTGCGACCCACCGAGAGGCGGGCTTGCGACGAGATAAAACTTGCAAGATACATTTTTTGGGAGTAGAGCAGATGTCATCAACTTGTGCTCAGCAAATAAGTTACATTGCACTTGCCGCGCCTGCCCGACGTCAGTCGGCGACAGGGGATGAGCCTTTTATCCGCCCGGAAATCGGTTTCACCCCGAACTGGTTCCGCAGCAAACTCGGTATTGACTTCGGCGAAAAGTGGCACACCGACCCGGCCTACCGGCGACAGAGCGTACTGGCAATGCGACAAGAGGTAAGGAAACGTTTCGGCGACGCGCCAATCGGCGGCGTCGACCAGCCCGATAAGCCACTCGACCTTCTGACGGGACTCTACGGAGGTAACGTGGTCGCAATGATATATGGCGTGCCTGCCATATACGCCGAAGATAACTGGCCCAACTGCGAGCACAAATACCTCTCCGACGAGCAGGTCGATAACCTTCAGCCGCCCGACCTCGACGCCAACGACGTCTTCCAGGACATCGTCAGACAGCTCGACTGGATAGAGCAGTCCGAGGGCGAAATCCACGGCTATCTTAACTGGCAGGGCATCCTCAATAATGCCCAGAGGCTGCGGGGCGAGAATATCTTTTTCGACATTATAGATTCACCCGACAGGTGTCGCCACCTGTTCGACTGCATCTATAGTACGATGAGCGAGGGCATCACGCGGCTGCACGAGCGACAGACAAAGAGCGGCGTCCACATCAATTTTGTGACGGTGAGCAACTGCCTGGTCAATATGATTTCGCCTGAGCAGTACAGGGAGCTTTTCCTGCCCTATGAACTGCGTTTTCAAGAGCAATTCGGCAACATCGCCATCCACAACTGTGCCTGGAACGCCGATGCTTACCTTGAAGATTACTCGAAAATCAAGAACCTCGGCTACGTCGATATGGG
>JAUWKC010000157.1 GCA_030607345.1 Planctomycetota bacterium
ATTTGGAATACGGCGGCTGCGAACGCATCGGGGACAAGTACTACCTTATCGGAGGTGCGGGCAGCTACGTCAGCAAGGGGTATTCGATGTACACGCTACTCGGCGACGGTCCGCGCGGGCCCTTCCGCCCCGACGCCGAGGCCTATCGCCTGTGCGGCACGACGAGCAAGACCGTCACGTGGTTGGCCGCTTGGGCGCGGGCAAAGGACGAACTCCTTATCAGCAACTATGCTTCTCTTTCGTCCGACACCGGGAGGCCCTGGATGCTGCCGCTGCGCAGGCCTGTTGTGGACAAGGATGGTCACTTGCGGCTCGGCTGGTGGAAAGGCAACGAAGCGCTGAAAGGCAGGCTTCTGACGCTGGAAAAGAACGCGGTCGAGTTGAACACGCGGCGCAAGAAGAGCCATTACCATATCGTATATCTGAGCGAGGCGTTCGATTTGTATAAAGGTATCGTGCTCGAAGGGCGAATCAAGGCCCGTCCAGCGGCACCGCAACGGGACTCTAATGATACGGCCTCCAAAGCGAAACCTGCAGCCGGGTTTGTCTTCGAGGAAGGCCCCGGGAAGGCGGTGGCCATACAGTTGGGCATCGGGCAACCCGAGGGCCGCGAAACCCACATCGGCAGGCTCCAAACCGCCGCCGAGGGGAAGATGCAGTTTCAGTCCGAGGATGTTACCGGCAAAGGCTGCGCTACAGTCACCGGTATCGAGAACGGCAAAGAGCACCGCTTCCGACTGCTGGTGCGCCGGGGCATGTTCGAGCTGTACATCGACGACATGCTGATGCAGACCTACGTCTATGAGCCAGGCTCTGACAAAGTTGGCTTCCTGGCTCATAACGCAAACGTCGTCTTCAGGGATGTGCAAGCCTGGAGCATGTCTCCTTGATTATTTCAAACGGTCCTTCGGCCCGCCTTGGCGTTCCCGCTGATAAATAGTTCTTCATTCAAGGCGGTGCTTATGTGTCAGGGCCTGGGCGACCCGGAATGGGGCTCATGGGTAAAATAAAATGCTATCGCCCGGAGCAGAGCCGAAAACGCCTTACCATGCGAAAGAAGACAGCAGGAAAGGACTAATATTGACAGGCGGGGCGGTCCTGGCTATATAAAGACTAACTGGTACATTTTTTTGTTCCGCCAAGTGGGACACTTTTACTCCGCCGTTTACATCAAGGCCGAAATAAAAGGCAGGAATACGCGTGGATTTTCAGAAGACCATAAGGCTCAGCCTAATCGCTGCGGCTATGTGTGCGGGGGTATCGGTATCTGCCGCAGCGCCGATGCCAACCGGCCAATCATTCACCAACTCGCTGGGGATGAAGTTCGTTCTCATTAAGGCCGGTGAATTTACGATGGGCGGCCTGCACGATAAACTGCCTGCCGGACTGGCTAATGAGGGTTTCATGAGAGACGGCGATGCTGATGAACGGCCCACCCATAAAGTGACTATCAGCAATTCTTTCTATATCGGCGCGTACGAAGTCACTAATGCCCGGTTCGAGCAATTCGACCCGTCTCACCGCCTTGTGCGGGGTAAGCTGGGTTTTTCCATCGAGAACAATGAGGCCGTTGTCTTCGTAAGCTGGCATGACGCAAAGGCTTTTTGCCGGTGGCTCAGTAAAAAGGAAGGTCTGCCTTACCGCCTGCCGACGGAGGCGGAATGGGAATATGCCTGTCGAGCGGGTACGAGAACGCTTTTTCATACGGGGGATTCGCTTCCGAGTGAATTTCATAAGAACGTGGGGACAAGCTGGTATCCCTGTCCCAACAACGGACGGGGTCGCGAGGAAGTGGTGCCGCTGGATGTCGGAAAGACGCCGCCGAACGCATGGGGGCTTTATGATATGCACGGCAATGTGGAGGAGTGGTGCGAGGATTGGTACGGTGCGTATGAGTCGCAACCGCAGCTCGACCCTGTCGGCAGGGCCGATGGTGACTTCAAGGTGACAAGGGGAGGTAGTCATTCGACGCAGTTATATTATCTTCGCTCGGCCAACAGGCTCGGCGTTATACCGGAAGACCGAAGCTGGTTGATAGGTTTCCGGTTGGTGCTCGGAGAGATGCCGGATACGCAGGCTCTCGATGTTGCCGAACCGGCTCTTCATCAGCGCAATGTAAGCCGGCGGATACCAGCCGATATAAAGCAGGGGCCCGACCCGGAGAAGCCTTATTTCAAGGGGCCGGTGCGTTTCGTGAACGTGCCGGAGGGTTCGACCGGGCCAATCTTTTCGAGTCATAATCATGTCCCCAAGATAGTCGCCTGTGCCAACGGGGATATGCTGGCGACCTGGTACACGTGCGTTAACGAGGACGGTCGCGAGCTTGCTACGGTTGCAAGCCGACTTCGGTACGGCAGCGAGCAATGGGAGCAGGCCGACATTTTCTGGAACCAGCCAGACCGCAACGAGCACGCCTGTTCGATGTTCCGAGACGTCAACGGGACGCTTTTTCATTTCAATGGTTACTCTACTGCCGCGACATTCGGTTCTTTAGCGGTCATTTTGCGAAAGTCAACCGACCACGGCAGGACGTGGAGCAAGGCCAAGTTAATAATGCCGGAGCACAATGTACGCCAGATGCCGGTCGAATCGATATTCAGGACGCAGGACGGACAGATACTGCTTCCCTGTGATGCGGTGACAATCGGTAACGGAGGCACGGCTGTCTATCTAAGCAGCGATGACGGCGTGACGTGGCGTGACACATTGGGAACAGTAGCTGGGATACACGCGTGCGTAGCCCAGTTAAACGACGGCAGGCTATTGGCGTTCGGAAGAGGTGACAACATCGAAGGCAAAATGCCGATGAGTATTTCGAGTGACATGGGCAGGACATGGCAGTACAGCAAGAGCGAGTTCCCGCCGAGTGAGGGCGGTCAAAGGCCACTTCTTATCAGGCTCTCCGAAGGGCCGCTGCTGTTTGTCTCGTTTACTTGCGGCAGGAAGAGCTGGGTTTATATGCCCATTAAGGATGCCAGTGGCAAAGAGCGTATGGTGACGGGTATGTTTACCGCGTTGTCGTATGACGATGGGAAAACCTGGACCAATCACCGGTTGGTCAGCCACGACGGGCCCGACACAAAGGCAGAGATGATGGATGGCCGAAAGTTCCCGCTCGGATTCAGCAGCGCAGAGCAGGCGGGATACAACTCCATCTGCCAGGCCGACAACGGTGTCATACACCTGATAACCAGCAGACAGCACTACCGGTTCAACTTCAAATGGCTGGAAACACCACCGCCCGCAGAGCCGGTGACATCGCTGCGCCCGGGCTTACAATGACGAGAGTAGGTATATGGAGGTTGCGATGAAATTGCGATACTTGTTGATGCTTACGGTGATGTCTCTGGCGTGTAGACCGAGTATGGCGGACAATCCCATTCCGGGCGTAATGGAGGTCCCGAACGGACCGGGTGGTGCTGAGGCATCGTTGAAGCGGCTGTTGGTCGATTCCGGCGGCAAGACACCCACCGTCAAGAAATTCAATCTTGACGAAGTTCGGGTATTGGTTGAACGTGGCGAGCCGATAGTCTATACCAGGGCGAACAGTTCAAATTTTGATTATATCGGTATGCCGGTTGGTGGTATCGGGGCCGGTCAGCTCTATCTCGGCGGTAACGGCAAGCTCTGGCATTGGGATATCTTCAATACGAGGATTCGTCCAAGATTCACTGTCGAGCAGGGGGCGGCTTACAAAAATCCGCCTAAGCAGAACGACCCGCACGATTTGGGCCAGTATGTTTTGGACCAGGGATTTGCACTTTGGGTTTCGGCTCCAGGCACGTCGCAGGTTCGAACGCTGGACCGGCGTGGTTTTTCGGATATCGAATTCACAGGCCAATATCCCATTGGTCAGGTTACGTACAGGGATGCGGCCGTTCCGGTAACAGTCGAACTCGAGGCATTCTCGCCTTTTATACCTTTGAAGGTGGCCGATTCTTCGTATCCGGCAACAGTCCTGAACTATACGATTTCGAATAACGCCGATGTGCCTGTCGAAGGGGCACTGGCCGGATGGTTGGAAAACAAGGTGTGCGTGTTTAGCGCAAAGGTGGGCGCGGGCATTCATCGCAACCGCATCTTGAGAAACCCAGACATGGTAATCCTGGTTGAAGACGCCGAGTTTTCGTTCGCCGGTGACCAGGAAGCAGCCGAGATAATCTTTGAGGATTTTGAAAACGGCAGCTTTGAAAACTGGACCGTAGAAGGCAGAGCTTTCACTGATAGGCCGAAGAAGGTTAAGAAACAGGTTCCTCAAATTGTTGGAAAGTATGTGGCCGATTCCAGAACTTGCGGCTCGGCAAAAGTGCCGGGCAAGCTCATCAGTAAGTCATTCGTAATTGAGCATCGGTATATATCTTTCATGCTGTCGGGCGGCACATATCCCGGACGGGCGCGTATCAACCTTGTGGTTGATGGTAAGACGGTTCGCAGTTCCACGGGCCGCCATGGCGCTGAGCTGGACTGGGACAACTGGGATGTAACGAAGCTTACAGGAAGAAACGCCAGAATCGATATCGTATATGAGCCACCGAACGGCAAGAACCGATTCATTATGGTTGACCAGATAGAATTCCGTAATCATCCGAGGAAGCCGGCCGCAAAGTGTGTCGAGCAGGTTGACTTTGGTTCCATGGCGCTGGCGCTATTGACGGGGGACAAGGAAGTAATCGCCGCAGCCCGCGTGTCAGACTCGGACATTCCGGATGCAGTATTCACGGCATCGGGTAAGTCTGCCGAGAACGGTTTTGGCAAAAAGCTTGTTGGTGCGGTGGGGCGGAAATTCACATTGGCGCCTGGCGAAAAGACAACCGTTTCGTTTGTACTG
>JAUWKC010000214.1 GCA_030607345.1 Planctomycetota bacterium
CCTGAGCTTCGAGGATTTCACAAACAGAATCAACTCTGATTTGGTAGGCAAGTTTGCCAATCTGGCTTCCCGCTCAGGCCCGATGCTGACTAAGAAACTCCAGTCGCGGCTTGGCAGGTTAGATGAGCGGGGCAGGGAATTGCTTGGCAAACTGACCGCGGCGAGAGAGCAAATTGTTGGCGATTACGAGAACCTTAACTTCGCCGGTGCGGTGCGGACAATTGCTGCTCTTGCCGACGAGGCAAATCGATATGTTGAGAGAGAGCAGCCCTGGGTGATGGTGAAACAGGATTTGGAGAAGACCAGGACGACGTTGACGGCGGTGCTGAACGCCGTTCGTGTCCTGACGATTTATCTAAAACCCATCCTGCCCACGTATGCCGGGAAAGTGGAAAGATTTCTGAACGTCGGTGAGCTTAATTTCGGCGATATTGAAGCCGTGTTGGAAAATCACAGAATAAATGATTTCGAGAGATTGTTTGAAAGAATTGACCAGGAACAGGTGAATGCGATGGTTGAAGAGAGTATGGAAACTCAAGGCGGCGGAGCGGCTTCGGCGGGTCCTGTCGAGCCAATCGGGCCGGAATGTACAATCGAGGATTTTGCAAAGACCGACCTGCGGATTGCCAGCGTTGTCAGCGCCGAGACTGTCGAAGGCGCCGACAAGCTCTTGCGCCTGCAGTTGGACGTGGGAGGTCTGCAGAGAAGCGTTCTGGCGGCTATTGCCCAGGCGTATAAACCGGATGAGCTGGTCGGCAAAACCGTGGTTTATTTTGCAAATCTAAAGCCCAGGAAGATGCGGTTTGGCCTGTCTGAAGGTATGATTATGGCGGCCGGCACCGGCGGCAAGGATGTTTTCCTGCTGACCGCCGACAGCGGCGCCAAGCCCGGGGACAAGGTGCTTTAGCGGCGCTTCGGGACGGCGGCGCCGGCGTTATGTGTGGAGACGGCACGGGGGTACGTGACGGCCTTATAACTGAGCAAGGCCCGGCAGGAGGGTACTCAGGCTATTCGGAACCTTAACAGGTATGTTAATACGCTGTGGAAATGAAGAAGAAGGTTGAAGATATTGTCGTAGAGGACGGCCGATATAGCCCGGCGGCGGTCAGATTCGTTTACGAAGGGCTCGGTTACACTGGAAGAAAACTCGACGTCGAGCAGCATCATGTCAGCGGCCAGGCTCTCTGCGCGGGGCTCAGAAGACTTGCGATTGAAAAATGGGGCAGGCTGGCAATTTTGGTTCTCAATACATGGGGGGTGAAGACGACCCGTGATTTCGGAGAAATCGTCTATTTGATGATAGAACACGAATGGATGAGCGCCCAGCCGACCGATACCATAGATGATTTTAACGACGTGTACGACTTCAAAGCGATTTTCAAGAACCAGTTCGAATTCTAGTTTTGCGAGGACAACGCCCGTGCATCAGGTAAGGCATTTCAAGATAATATTCTTGTAGAGCGCTGTTGCTTTTTCTATATCGGCAATTTCAATATACTCGTCAGGTTTGTGGCAGAGTTCCGGTTTTCCTGGTCCGAAGACCACCACGGGCGCCGCCAATTCGGCGAAATGTGGGCCGTCCGTTGTGAAGCCGACAGCCTTGGTGCGGTTTACTCCCACGCAAGAGCAGAAATCTCTCACAAAATCACAACGGCTGTCTGTCTCCAGTGCGTCTACTTGGCGGATGACTGAAACCTCAGCTTGAAAGTCGCAGTTTTTTTGCCTTAGCTTGTCTAATACCCTCTCGAGGTCATAAATGATATCCTGATGATTTTGCCCGGGCAATGTGCGAATATCAACACCGATGCTGCACCTATCCGGAACAACGTTAATCGCTTCTCCGCCCTGGATGGTATTTACGCTCAGGGAACATTGGCCCAGCAGTTCGTGCGGTTCGACCTTGACCTGGTAATTCTCCAATTCGGCCAACACCGCCTTCATCGAAGTTATGGCGTTTATTCCGAGATGGGGGCTCGAGCCGTGTGCGGTCTTGCCGCGGGTAGTAACTTCAAGCCACAACATACCGCGATGGGTCGTAATGACCTCAAAATCCGTAGGCTCCGGGAGAACCACTCCGGCAATGGGCGGCAGCTTGTCGCTGTAGCCGGCCATAAACCTCTTGGCGCCGCAGCTATCTGTTTCCTCGCCGGCGGCAGCAAGGATTATGAGGTCGCCCTTGAGTTCCGCGTGCGAGTCAACCAATTGCCTTGCAGCGGTTATCAATGCTGTAATTCCGCCTTTCATATCCGCCGAGCCCCTGCCATAGATTCTGCCGGCCTGTTCGACCGGCTCAAAGGCCGGTTTGCTCCAGCCCGCCTGGCCGGGGGGCACAACGTCGAGGTGGCAGGCGAACAACAGTGCGGGCCGCGTACCCCTGGACTTGAGCCGAACTACGAGATTTGCTCTGTTTTCGTCCCAGGCATCTATATGGGCGTCGATTCCCGACCGGGACAGTTCCCGGCGAATAACTTCTGCTGCGGCCAGTTCACCTGCCTGTGCAGTGCTTTCAGCTTTGACAAGTTTTTTCAGCAGTGTCTTCATAACCCGGTTATTATACAAACATTCAACCGGCGGACGCATATAGGAAAAAATAGAAAAATTTAATTGCGGACTAAAACAAAAGCCGCTACAATAAAGGTTTGGGAACTTTTAGCCGGCACGAAGGAGTTTAAATGGGACCTGTACTGAACGGGTTGATAAAACTTCAAAGCGTCGAGAACCGTCTGCGAGTTGTCAAATCTAAACTGGCAAGGTGCAGAAGAAACGTCATCATTCAGGAAAATCACCTCAGAAGCCTGACAAACAGCCTCGAAGCCAAAAGGGAGGAGATTAACCTGACGAAAGTCCAGGCGGACCGGTTGGAACTGGAACTCAGGAGCGGGGATGTGACAATAGCCAAGCTAAGAGCCTCGCTTAATGCGGCAAAATCAAACAAAGAATATGCGTCGGTGCTTACACAGCTTAATACGACAAAGGCTGACAACTCGAAAGTCGAAGACCAAGTACTGGATTTGATGAAGGATATTGACGCCGACGAAAGCGAGTCGCGTGAAATAAAAGAGCAGATAGCCGAGCAAAAACAGAAGCTTGAGCGGACGCGGCAGGAAAGTGAGACCCTGGCGACCAGATATGAAGCCGAGATAGAGCAGATCCAGCAGGAGTGGGACCAGGCGGCAAAGGCTGTGCCGGCGGAGGCGCTGCGCATATTCGGACGAGTCGCCGAAACATACGACGGGGAAGCATTGGCGGTTGTTGACGGACAGGAGGGCAAAACGGATGCCTACACGTGCGGAGGCTGTTTTATGGGCATCACCGCCGAAACGGTCAATCTGCTTTTGACCAAGGATGATATTTTCCGCTGTCCAAACTGCACAAGAATACTGGTGATAAGCGGTTCAGAGCAGAAGTAACTATCGGGGCACGTGATTGACAGTTCGTGGTTTCGGCTTGTAACCTGAGGTCTATAATTTAGGGAGCAAAACTATTGTTGGATGAAGTGGTTGCTTACACGGATGGCGGCAGCAGGGGCAACCCGGGCCCAGCCGCGGCCGCCTTTATCTTAACCGGACAGGGAGGAGCCAGGGTCTCTGCCAGGGGCTTTTTTCTGGGAAGGACAACAAACAACGTAGCCGAGTACACAGCGCTGTGCAAAGCGCTCGAGGCTGCCAGGGATGCCGGCGCCAGGCGGGTGAGGATTTTCAGTGACAGCGAACTTCTCGTCAGACAGCTCAATGGCCGGTACAAAGTAAAGAGCGAGAAAATACGACCTCTTTTCAATCAGGCATTTAGCCTGTTGAAGGACTTCGAGCACTCTGATGTGAAGTTTGTTCCCCGGCAG
>JAUWKC010000244.1 GCA_030607345.1 Planctomycetota bacterium
AAGTCGCCGCAAATTATTTCCGCATCTTGCAAAACCTCTGATGCGTTTCGTAAATTTGCCTCGTCGCAGATTGTGGGCTTCTTATAATCGCCGAACGGAACGTTAAATTGGTCTCTTCTGTTTACCCGATAAAGACCGTTGTAGCATGTCTTGTTCAGGAAAATCAGCTTTGCCGGAGAACGGTCTGCATTGAATGCGGCTCGAATCTGATAGTAGAAATCCTTGCGCCTCGTTCGCTTCCTGCGAAATGCTTCTGCCAGTTCCCTCAATTCCTCAATTACAGATTCTATGTCGTTCTTGATGGCATTGTAGCAGTTAACCAAATCGGCGTTTATGTCAAACAGGTAGAAACGGTTAAACTGCGGATATTCCTGTGCCACATGAAAAAAGACAGCTCCCCCTCCCACAAAAGGCTCTACATAAGTATCGATTTGACCTGCAGAGATGTCCTCTTTCGGCAGGCGCTTGTCTATCTCATCGAGGAGCTGCGTCTTGCCGCCAGCCCATTTGACGAAGGGCTTGGCCTTGGTAGCAAGAATCGTTTTTCCCATCAGATGAGGTCCCTGGCTTTTGCGCCGAATGCCGTGGCAATCCTCTCCACGTTCAATAGGCTCACGTTACGCTCGTGCCGTTCGATGCTCCCGATATACGTTCTGTGCAATTCCGCGCGCCGCGCAACGTCTTCCTGGGTCCACCCTTTTTTCTTGCGCAGACGTCTCACGTTCTGCGCAAATCTTCTGAGTATCGTGCTATTTCTCATGACAGGGATTATTGATCGAAGTGCTGCGGATAGTCTACGATACTATAAGTAGCATTTTCGGCAGGGCTGCGATTTGGTTGGAAACGGTTTCGATAAGGCTCTCGGTGGCCGGGCGAGCAAAAAGGCAGCCCCGGTTTGTGATTTGTCCGGGGCTGAAGGAGTATTTATGCCTGGGCGAGGCCTGTCAGCCTCGCGTTAATAATATTATTGCCGGCCTTGTGCCAACGGAGACGACTCAGGTCGCAGGCGGCTGGTGGAAATGATGTCGCCACCTTCTCCAAACAGCCCGCACAACACCACGCCGGACAAAGCAGACACGCCGAGAATAACCCGGACGAATCTGCCCACAATCGTCATCGGCTCAAATACACGCGCGACCATATCAAATCCAAACAAGCCGACCAGGACCAGGTTCAACGCCCCAATCAGCACAAGGCTCGCCACTATGAAATCCGCTCTTTTTCGTCCTGTCATTTGCATGTTCTGTCTCCTTGCCGGCCATTTACGACCCATCTTGCGTTTCTTTCTCTAAGGATTTATACGCTGGGAAATTGATTTGGGTCATTTTTTTGTATATTACACCCTGCTATTTTTGCTATACACAACGAATCTGCAGCAAAGGCGTAAAAATGCGGGCGGTAAAAAGTCCCAAGCGGCCCAGCTAAAATCGCCGGCGGCACCAAAGATAAACTGCACAAAACGCCACTGGAGCATTTTTTTCCTATGATTTGCAGTCACATTTTGTATCATATATTAGAAACAAAGCACAGCAAGGTAAGAATATGCCCCCGGCTTGACCTGGCTCGGCGGGCTCGGAACGGGGCCGGGGGCATAATGTTGCAGTCTTTATATAAGCAGTCAACGCCACAACAAACACAGCCGGGGTGTGGTCGGCTGTATTACATGACTTATTACAACACAGGCGCCACAAACCTTCTACGGCTCTCGCCCAAAGGTTTTTGCCTGTGCCAAATTAAACAGCCACAACATCCCGGTGCTGTCCAGCCTGGCAGGGGCCGTATCATCCGGCAGTACCGGCTCAGCAAATTCGTTCTGGGCCACACCCATCTGCTCGAGATAAACGAACGTCAGTAAGCCGGCATCACGATTGCCGGTTTTGAATCGTATTGACTCGATAATATCCTTATGAATATCTATGGTATACTTTATCTGAATGTCTTTACTTTCGCCCTTACCAAGCACAGTAATGATTACTTCGTGTTTGTTGTCGGTGAGGTCCGTGTCGAACCAGATATGCTGCTGGGCGGCATCGCGGCGAACAATGTCCATCGTATGCATACCCATCCACGGGCGGGCCAGTCCTTTGAAGAAAGTACCGGCCGGGTAAGAGGCGTTAACAACTCCGCCGGAGCCATACAGCCGCGCGCCTGCGTTGCAGTCCGTTACTCGAAGGTCATCGCCAATATCCAATACAATCCAGGGCGGGTACTTCTTGAAGGTACTGTAGACAAACGGAATCCGTCCCCGACCGGCGACGCTGCGCCCATCGATTTGGCCTTGCACGCGAAAGTAGGTCCAGCCTCTCTTGTGCATCTTGTCTCGCCGGTCGTCCAGCGGCACCGAATCGGGCCAGCAGTATTGAAACTGCTGCCCATCCAGAGAATTATACTCGTATATTGTCTTAAAAAGCGGTGCCTCGGCAAACCTGCGGTCTACCGCCTGGAGCAACAGCCCGCTGGTTTTGTCTCGTGTATACTTAACGCCCTTAAGGTCGCCTTCAACCTCCGAGAGATAACTTGCAAATTCAGGCGGGTCGGTCGGCAGACGTCGCACTCTCATATCGCTTCGGTATTGCCGATAATTATTTATATAAATCTTCTCCTCGCCGGCATGGTAAAAATAGTTGCACTGGTCGTCCTGAAGCCAGGTGCAAAGCTTGTGTGTCATCTGCGGGTTCCAGCGCTGTATCTTCACAAAATGGGTGCCCTCAATTCCATCAGGAAAGTAATACCACTGCTCGTACGCGCCCCTGCTCAGGCTGCTGGACGCAGTGACGCCGTAGCTATGCACCTGGGCCGTATAGTGAAAGCTCCTCACCTCGCTTCTTGGCGGCAAAGAAGTGCCCGAAGATATAACGCTGTAGCCGCCCACCATTGCTACCGTCACTACCGCAGCGGCAATGATTGTCAATCCCACCTTTGTAGCGGCCGTGCCAAGAACAACGCCCGTCAAGCCGACCTTGGTGGACCCCGGCGCTACGGCAGTAACTGACGGCGCAGCCTCCGCCGGCGCCGTCAGTTTGCCGAACATACACAGGCACATAACAAGCAGACTCTTGCTCACGCCCTGCCGCATCAATTCACGCTTCAACGCCTGCTTGGCACGGTAAAACAAGACACGCGCCTTGATTTCATTGCATTTCAGCGCGACGGCAATTTCAGGATACGCAAGACGCTCAAAACAACGCAGAGAAAGAACGGCCCGGTACTGCTGTTTCATTTCCTTCATCGCGGCCATAACCGTCCGCGACAGTTCCTCTCGCAGCAAATTACGCAGGCCGTCTTTCTCGCGTCGGTCCGGCTGCTGGGCAAGAAAATCTTCGTAAAACACCGAGGCTGATATTGCCGCCTTTCTCTTCCGGTTGCGGTAATGCTCCTGGACCTTACTGTTCGCG
>JAUWKC010000264.1 GCA_030607345.1 Planctomycetota bacterium
AATGCCTTCTCAAAATCGTGCGTTACCTCCTGGCAGGTGTACCCGGCGTATTTAGCCGTGAACTCCGCAACAAACGGACGAATCGGAATCATATCCGGCTTCTCGTTCCGCATCGCCGTAACGTATCGCTTCATCCGTTCGGCGTACAATTGTTCCATATCCTTGTCCTGAGCTATGTCGTAGGATTTGGCCATTTTACTCTGCTCCTTTTATTCATCAAGTCCGAGTATTTGAACTTGCCCGCCGACTCGCTTCAGCCGGCATTTGATTGCACCCTTACTTTCCAGACCGTCCGCTTTCAACGTGATACTCTCGGAGGTTGGAAGAAGCGCTGAGAGTTCGCCGTTGGCTACTTTGGCCTTCAACAAATAACCTCCCTTAATCCGTTCCAGACTTGACTCATCAGGCACCCGGTCTTTGAGTCGATGTGGACGATAGAGCGTTACGAATTCCATCTTTCTTTTTTTGACTTCTGTTTTCGCCGTCAAATGCCACTCCCGCAGCTTGATACGCGGGCGAGGATTGGGGTCGTACTGGTCGGTCTGGCTGAAAGTCAAACCCGATGGTGCTAAAAAATCAATATCACAAACTACATCTTCGCTTCGAACGCGGATGTCGTGCTGGCCATCCACGTCAATCTTATTGATAGCGTGCAGCCAGTATTCATACGTCGCCGGTTCCTTAGACTCCAGGCGGTCGTAAACAATAACTAATTCCGGCTTCACAAAAATAATGCTCCGCGTGAAACGCTCCAGCGCAGGCTCGTAGGCCTGTCCTGCCTCGCCGACAACGATGTCTATCGAAGGCGTGGTCTTGAAAGCAATGATTTTCCCTTGCGCTTTGGCGCTGCGCTTTCCCTGGCCTTGCCCATTGACCGTAATATTATTGACCGAGCGTGTGCTCCACATCCAGTTACGATGATGCGCGCCCCCGTAGTTATAATAGCGGCCGGTACGAATCAGCAGTCGCTGACCATACGCCCAGAGAACAAACGAATTGTTACCTGCATTGCCATGCGACTGTGTCCCCATAAGGCTCGACTTAAAAATGACCTGCACGTCTTCTCCGGCGTCCTTCAATGTCGTATTGAGATAAGCCTGTCCGGTGCCGCTGAAGAGCCTGGACGGAACCAATTCATCGGGCGGTTTGGATTCCACCTTCGGCAGGGCACCGCGGATAAAGCCAATGTATCCTGATGTCACGGCGGGGCCGCCCATTTGCTCCGCGTACCACTGCCAATGTCCGTTGCCGGCCTGCGCCGCAAGCTGGCTCAGCAGCGGCACGAGGCTTGAAGCCCTTCTGCGATTGGCCCCATCGCCAAATCCTCCGCTGACCTTGCCGGGCGGCATTAGATACATCGCGTAATAGCCAGCCTTTGAAAAGTACGGCTTGTCATAGGCGTTGATGCCCATGGCCTCCCGCATCACATCAGCCCACCAGGTAAAACGACCGATGTAACTCGACCAGTAGCTGACCCCCTCATGCCAGCCCCCGTCGTCGTCGCACCAGGCCGGATACACATTGAAAAATACATTGGCGGCAAACCATACCCAGTCCTCGGCCCCTTCGACCTCACCTAAAAAGGCGATGCCAACCTCACCGAGAAAGTGCCACGCACGGTTGGCGTGGCTGCCGTAAGGCCGCCACAAATGACGCGGACAAAGATGCCGGTACATCTCGTCCCCGCGCACCTTCATCACCTCTCGGCAGATTTTCTTTTCCTGCTCGCTCAGCAGGTCGTTAACAAACGTATATGTGCGCGAAAAGTAATAATTGTAGGGCATACCCGCCTCATCGTTGTAGCGATAGCCGGTGCTGCCTTTCGGGTCCCACTTGGCACATTCCAGCAGAATGCGTTTGGCTTCAAGGCCGTACTTCTCCTGCCCACCGAGCAGCCGCGTAAAGGCCAGAGTCGCCGCACCGTTCAAGGCCCTGATTGTATATGTTCGGTTACCCCACCAAATCTCTCGCCAGCGCTCACTGCCGCGTACTATATCTTTCGGATACTTCGACGGCTCCTTGGTCGAAGGTGGTCTGGCCAAAAGTCTCTCGCATTCACTGACGAGTTTGCTATATTCCCTCTTCATTTTGCCCCGTGCCAGTTCCCGCAGTCGCCCGAGGTTCTCAGGGCGCATAAAAAGCCGTGGATGGCTTTCTGGTATCCGGGAAATCAGTTCCTTGCGGGCCGGCAGCGGCATAACTGCCGCGTTACCGGCAATAGTAAACGTCCTTGGTTGGCTCCATTTCGTATAACGGCCGTTCTTGTCTTTTCCGCGATAGCGCCACCTGTAGCTCCCCGGCTTAAAAACTCGGGGCGGACAGTGCACGTTGAACTTGAGATTCTTCGCGCGATATTCGACCTTTCTGAATCTTGTATCACGGGCGCACTCGACCTCCCACGTCAAACCCTTGTGTGGTCGCCAGCTAAAGCTCGGCGGATTTACCTGAGATACCGCACCGGCGGCAGGGCGGTAACCCCATTCACCGGGTTCGGCAGGGCGTTCATCCAGTTTTAGTTCCTGTCCTGCTGCAAAACCCGGCACCAGCAACAACAACACAAGGATAGCAACAGTGAAAGACAGCTTATGCAGGACTCTTTCGATGTGAAACATTTTGTCGGCCATAATTATTCCTCCTATAAAAGTGAGCCAATCAATTCGTTGATATTTGCTATTTCTTTACGAGCGCAATATTTTTTTATGCCTTCGATAATTTTCGCCGTGCATCCGGGCTCAATAAAATTCGCCGTCCCGACACCCACCGCCGACGCCCCCGCAATGATAAATTCGATGGCATCCGAAGCGTTTCTGATTCCCCCCACGCCCAGAATCGGTATTCCGCGAGTTTTCGCGACTTCATTATAAACCTTATTAACTAAATAAACCGCTATCGGTTTTATGGCCGGCCCCGACAACCCACCTGTCCTGTTGGCCAAAACCGGTTTGCGAGTTTCAATATCGATAACCATAGCCGTGAAGGTATTCACCAGACTAAGTGCATCGGCTCCCGCTTCAACTGCCGCCCGGGCAATTACGCTGATATCCGTAACGGTGGGGGACAGCTTGACCATCAGGACCTTCTGGCCGGCAGCTTGTTTGACCGCCGAAGTAATCTCCGTTACCTGCTCAGGGTCTCTGCCGAAACTTATCCCGCCTTTTTTGACGTTGGGACAGCT
>JAUWKC010000221.1 GCA_030607345.1 Planctomycetota bacterium
ATTTGCTTCGACGCGCACCGCAAAGCCCTGCTCGAAAGGATGGAGTTGCTCGAGCGGGTCGACGTAGTTGGCGCCGTCGTTGGGAAGAAGAATCCTGCCGCGGTACCGAACTTCTCTCGCCACGACGCCGTTCTTGATTTTGTTGAAGATGTCCCAGAGCCACAGCCGCCCATCGCCGCCGAGGTAAACCTGCCCGGCGCAAATGCCGCCCACGGGCATACCGATGAACTTTAGCTCCGTCCCCCGATACACGGTGCGCGTGCCCCGCGCGAAAAGCGACTTGACCCAATCCGGGTTGAGCTTCTTGTCGGCAGGCACGAGCGCAGCAAAGTCCTCGGCTGTAAATGAGCCTGCCATGGCAGGCAGCTTAGACAGCACCATCGCCGAGGCGGCGCCGGCGCCGAAAACTTTGAGAAATTCGCGTCGGCTGACTCCGCTTGCCCAGTTGCAGTTGCCGCCACAGGATAGCTCGCTTGCCGTTTTCGTCTTTGATTTCATTGAGGACCTCCTGCTTAGCCTAACTAATCAAAATCCATTCGACAGGATTATGCTATCAAATGAGCCGCGCAAAGACAACAAGTCAGGGCCTGTTTGCGAGCGAAAATCTCCGCGCCTTCGCTCTTTGGGACGAAAAAAACTTGCAACTTCAAGATGGAATTGCTAATCATTGAAAACGAAATCGCGCAGGCGATGCTCTGGACGTGTGTATATACGTGCACGAGTGCAGGTCCAAAGCCTTGAATTGTTCTTGTTACGGTCAGGAGTCCGAGAATGAAGAAAAGACTGTCCAGCGATGTCGTTCTGTTTAGTGCGATATGTATTGTTGCGGTGCTTCTGTTCGGCGGATGCGCACCGGCCCAGATGCGCACCGTATCCCTCTTCGACGGCAGGACCTTCAACGGATGGCAAGGCAATCTCGACCACTTCCGTATACAGGACGGTGCTATCGTAGCAGGCAGTCTCGAACAAGCGGTCCCCCGCAATGAATTCCTTTGCACAGAGAAGCCATACCAAGATTTTGAGCTGAGCCTGAAGGTGAAGCTCGTTGGTGACCCAGCGACGGCGAATGCAGGTATTCAGATTCGGAGCCGGCGCATTTTAAACCACAACGATATGGTCGGATACCAGGCAGACATGGGACAGAATTACTGGGGCTGCCTGTACGATGAGGGTAGGCGTCACCGAATTTTAGCCAAGCCGGGTCCACAACAACTGTGCCAGGCGCTAAAGCCCAATGACTGGAACGAATACGTTATTCGATGCGTCGGGCCACGAGTACAATTGTGGATGAACGGATATCAAACGGTCGATTACACTGAGCCTGATGAGTCTGTGGAACAGGCAGGTGTCATCGGCCTGCAGATACACGGCGGCCCGCCGGCGGAGGCATGGTATAAGGATATCAATATCAGGGTAATACCCCAGCTCCGTTGACCTCTTCTTAGGATACCGCTGTGCACACTTGACAAGCAGTGCTGCGTCTAATATAATGCCGTCCCCTTTTGAGACGCTTGTGTTTGTTTGATAGGAGTAACGTTATGTTGCGTAGAGTGGCTGTTCTGGCAATCATTACCTGGACAGCGGCGGGCGTAATTCCGGTCCGTACTGCTGACGGTCAGGAACATGAGCTTTTTAAGGTAGACCTCGGCTGTCCGAGGGCGGCAACGACTTTCAAGGAGGGCTGGACTCGATGGTGGCTCAACGGTGGGTGCGAGGGCGACGCCTTGGGGTCGCTGTTGTTTAAGAACATCGCAGACTCATCTATTGATGCAACTCTGGAACTTATCGGCGGAACCGGAAACCTGCAGGCAAGCGCGGGCGAGCCGATAGCTAACACGACGTTCACATGGCTGCATCCACGCGAGCGATTCGGGCCTCGCTACCTGCACTCGGACGAGTTGGAACCTGTAGTGAAAGAATTCGGCTCCGGCATCAGGCTTACTTTCAGCGGGCCGGGACTTGAAGCAGGTGAATATGTTCTAAAGAGTTATCATAATGTGAGCGAGAGACGCCGCAGGAAAGAGAAAATTGCAGTGATAGGAGCAACGGGACCCGGAGTGACGCAGTCGAAAACCGCAGTCGATGTTCCCATCCAGAACGAGCGCAGGGATGATAAGCTTGTTCCGTCCGAGATACGTTTCAGGACGGATGGTTCGGGGCCGGTCACGATTATGTATTTTGCGGGCGAGAAATCGAACGCGGCTCTGAACGCGTTTTGTCTTTATTCGCTTGACAGGCCTGAGAGTGCGTATGCCCCGAGTCCTGCCGATGGGGCTGAAGGTGTATCGCCGAACGTGAAGCTAAGTTGGAAGCGCCGAGCAAGTGCGGCTGTGTACAACATCTACATTCGCCGTGAATTGAGAGATGTGTTTAAGGTCAAGAGTGGCGAGATAAACTTCGCCGGAAGGGTCAAAGGCAATACTTTCGATGCGGGCGAGCTTCTGATGGGTCATAAGTACTACTGGCGAGTTGACGGCATGAGCGAGGCGGACCCGAACGCCGGGCGCAGGACGTGGAAGACCGGGTCCGGCGGGCCCTTCAAAGGATATGACCCGAACATTGTGTGCAAGGGCAGGGTGTGGAGCTTTACAGTTATTGACGGCAAGGCAAAGGACCCGTACCCGCTTGATACGGCAATCAATGTGCCGGTCGATATGAAGCTGAAATGGAAGGCGGGACCTTTGGCAGTGACACACAAGGTATATTTCGGCACGGAGTGGGAAGCGGTGAGCGATTATGCCGAGCCTGTTTATGTTGGAAAGGCAACAGGATTCAAACCGGGGCGTCTGGAAAAGGTCCGAACCTATTACTGGCGTGTTGACCAGGTGCACGGGGACAAGACGGTAACGGGTGACATCTGGCAGTTTATGACCGAAGGCACATTAGCGATACAGGTTGACCTTGCGGTTCCGAAGTGGAACAGTACCGAACCGATGCCCGAGACTGCCAAGCCCGGATGGACCATCTGGGCGGACCCGGGCTGGGCAGACCTTTACAGTCATGACGGCAAGAAGCTAAACAATGTGGCAGGAACGCCTATCGATTTTCATATTGCGCTGGGCTACGAGGGAATGGGGTCCCTCAAGGCGAAGGGGCTGCGGATGTACTCCAAGGCCGGGGGCGGCCCGCCGTCGGGCAAGGTAATGGGCGGTCCACTCTGCAATACCTGGTTTGAATCGGCGGACTGGGCGTCCTATGGTACCGGGCCAACCGGGGCGTGGGGAAATGTTCTGCTATTGATAAGTGAGCTTCCTGCCGGTGTTTACGAGCTGTACAGCTATCACAATCATTTCTATCACTGCGACAGGTACGAGGACAGTTGTCTCGGCATCGTGAAGTTTCGCGGCGGATTCTATCAGACGGCGGCCGAACAGGGGCCTATGCCTGCAATCCGTGTAACTTCGCTTCCCCCTGAGAGTCCGCCGGGTTATGACCACTGGGGATTTGGGCCCGGGACGGGCAAGGGTGTTGAGGCAATTCAGAATGCCTATAATGTATCGGCCACACACGTGGATGATGACTGGAAGCTTTCGCCGTCGCTGGTGAAGTTCCGCACGGATGGTTCACCTGTGCTCGTGACCTATGAGGCGCCCCGTGATTACTGGGATTATCGTGAGTATCCCGGCGGCCGCGCGATTCTGAATGCCTTCAGGCTTATAAGGGTAACACGCTAAACTAATCAGGAGTTGTATTATGCGTAAAATCTGCGTTTTGTCACTGGCTGCTCTCTGTTTTCTTCCATCTGATTTCGC
>JAUWKC010000162.1 GCA_030607345.1 Planctomycetota bacterium
GTGCGGTGCTTGTTGTAGGTTTAGGTGCTTACTGGACCGTCAAGTTCAAGCCAGTCTATCTCGACCCCTGGCCCACCGACCCGAAACTGACCTCGGTCTTTATGAGAATGACCGCCTCCGACGCCAAACCTTTTTACGCGCTCGATTTCATAAGAGAAAACAAGCTCGAAGGCAATATGTTCAACTACTGGACCGAGGGAGGCTTTATCGGCTACGGCCAGGACCCCGACCCGGAGACGGGAAAGACCCTGTTGCAACTGTTTATGGACGGCAGGGCACAGGCTGCATACAACAGGGCCGCCTATGACAACTGGTCGAACATCATGGCCGGAGGCGTCATTACTTATCAGCTCCGCAAAGCCGCAGGCCTAAGGGGCCGCAAAAACTTAAATTCGCAAGAGTACCGACAAATCGCCAACTGGATAGATGGGCAACTGAAAAAACCCGAAAACGACGTCTGGGCGGTTCTCATGCCGGCAGGGGAGTTCAACAAGCCCTTTACAAAGTCCTTCGACTATCACCCCGACTGGCGGCTTGTCTTCTTCAACAACAAGCAGAAACTCTTCGTTGATGCCAGAACACCGCAGGCAAAGAAACTGCTCGAAGCAATAGAGACAGGCCAGACCGTATATCCGAACGAGTTTTGTAGGGACCTTATTATGGCCCGTCGCAGGCTCAAGTTTGGCAGGACAAGCGGGCAGCGCACACAGGGCCTTGATTTCGCAGCCGCCGCATTCGAGCAGCATCAGTCCGCCGCCGCTATGCAGACGATTATGTCAGCCGCAAGGTTCCCCGAACTTCGCGGCAGGGTGGTTGACATCTGCAGGAATTATTTTAAGGAGCTCTGGGACAACCAGCAGACCTGGGCCGGCCGGGACGGATACCATCACAAGCTTGCCGCCGGCGTGATGGCCGGTAATTATTTAAGGAACCTTGAACGAGCCCGGAAGAAGTCCGACAAGGCCGCCGATTACGCCGCCAGGACAACGCATTTAAGAAAGCAAACCGAAAAAATAATCGCAACAAAAAGGTGGTAGCCAATGACCGGGCAAAGAACGCAGCAAGCCACGATTGATTCGGCTGGTCGGACGCCGTTATCAATCAGTGTCTTTTTGCCCTGTTACAACGAGCAGGACAACGTGGCCCGAACGACCGAACAGGCCCTGGCCGTCCTGGAAAAGCTCGACACCGACTATGAAGTAATTATTATTAACGATGGAAGTTCCGACGCGACCGGCCGCATCGCCGATGACATCGCCTCCGCCAACGCCAGGGTAAAGGTCATACACCACCCGACTAATCTGGGCTATGGAGCCGCTTTGCAGTCGGGCTTCAAAGCAGCCGCCAAGGAACTGGTTTTCTACACCGACGGCGACGGCCAGTTTGATATCAGTGAAATGCCGCCGCTGCTGCCGCTGATGAAAGACTACGACATTGTAAGCTGCTATCGCCTCAACCGTCAGGATAACCTGCTCCGCAGAATTAATGCCTGGTGCTGGACAAAGTTGGTTTGTTTAGTATTCGGCATGAGAATTCGGGATATCGATTGTGCGTTCAAGTTGTACAAGAGGAAAATCTTTGATAGTATGGAACTGGTCAGTGCCGGTGCTCTGATTGATACCGAAGTTCTGGCTCGAACCGTCCGCGAGGGTTATAGTATCGCTCAGAGAGGCGTGCACCACTATCCGCGAACGGCAGGAAAGCAAACCGGCGCGAATGTAAAGGTGATTCTGCGGGCCTTCAAAGAGCTGTTCAAATTGTACCGTCAAATAAAAAAGCAAGACAAGCCAGTTTAGAGGAGGCAACGAAACTATAGCAGACCGGTAAAAGTCGAGCACGTTTCATATTTACACTCCGACAATATATGAACGAAGAAAACCAGCAGAAATTCAACCTGTTCATATACGGCTCACTGCGGGATACCTCTATCTTCAAATCCGTCAGTGGCTTCGGTTTCACGCTCAAGCCTTCTGAAGCCGATGACGAAACGCTTCCGGCAGAGCCCGCGTTTCTTTCCAACTATCGAAAAGTAAGCCCCGACAACGTCTATTTCTACGCCGTTCCAGACACATCATCGAGGATTGAAGGCTTTATCATTTATGACGTGCCCGCCTGGGCGATGACCGAGATAGACAAATACGAAGGCAAACGCTACACAAGGGAAACCGTAACCGTCAACACCGCCAAAGGACCCGTCCAGGCACAGGCATACCAGGCAACTCGCGAATCAATGAAAAAACACTTCGGCGACAGGTTCCACGTAAATCTGATACACGAACTGTGGCTGCGAAAAAGAATCGAAGAATTCATAAATAAACGCACGCGGCCCGGCGAACAAACAGCAGACGCAGAGCTCGAACGCCGGGCTGACAGAGAGCTGCTGGCGACCACCGAACGGGATTTGGTAATGAGCCATTACGGCACTGACAGCATCAGTGACTACTACCTCGAACATGAGCTTGACCGCCCCAGGCCCAGTATAAAGCATCTGTACGACAACTCCGAAGCCCAACCCTTCATAGACAACTATCTCGAACTGGTTATCCGACAAATCCTGCTGAATCAGTTGGACGCCCACATCCAGAACAGGTTCCGCTTCGAGCTTGAGCGTATGCGCGCTTCCGAAAGATATTTCAGTCGGTCGGTCAGCATTCTGGCCGCCATGCAGATAATAAATGCAAACAGCTCGACCGTTGATTTGATTGTCAGGCAGTGTCTTGAGACCATGCCCTGTAAGAACTACGACCTCATCGACTATATTAAGTATGCCGCTCAGGCCGCCGACAGCATCTTCGACACTCGCGTTGCACGCGCCCATCTTCGACGTATCCGCGGCAACTTGCAGCCCGGCGTCGTTCCTCTCGGAGCCGAGCTCGAATTAAGCAACCTCGGTTACAGGGCTGTCGAAAAGCAAAACAACCAGAAAGAGCCAGCCGACCTCGTATATGACGGATTCAAGTATTTCAATGATTTCTATATGGATGTCCTGTCCTGGAAGCTCGGCGGATACATTGACGACCACACCGGCGAAACCAAACGCCCAAGACGCTGCGGTTTTCTCGAACTTGCACCCGGAAGACTCAATATCGCCGGAGAACTGTCGCGCCCGGCTACAGGCGACCCGTGGCTCCTGAATCAGCTCATACACGAAATCGTTAACTTCTATGACGTCCACCCACACAGCTTGCACCTTTCCTTTCAACTTCGAAGGCATCAAATCGAGCATCAAAGGGTTTTGCCGCTTGAATTCGTCAAGTGCCTGCTGGTACTGGGCGGCGGGCTGGAACAGACACAAGCCGGCCGACTCTGGGTATCCAGAATGCACCACGACGAGATAACACAGCGTGACTTTGGCGAAGAGCTTGCCTTCGCTCGAACCAGCAAACGCAAATGGTATATGGGCGACCAGCAAATCGCGGACAAGACGCCGGCCCAGGCGACCGCTTACGTTCAGCAGTACAAATTCATCCGCCTTGACAAAAGGGCCAACTACGAAGCATTGATTCTATGCTTGAAGGGCCTGCAGCTCGCTTATAACCCGGGCGATTACCTCACTGCCGAACAGCTAAAGTACCCGAAATTCCAGCGTCAATACAGCATGCTGAAGCAGTGGGCGGCAGAACCCACCGAGATAAGCCGCCAGACAATAAGCAGATTCATGCAAGCCATCCAGTCCGGGCTGATGACCGAAATGCACCATCGGCCCGCCCACAAAGGGCACTATATCGAATGGGCCTTCAGCGCTATTGACGTGCAGTTGCGAATGTTCAACAAGCAGCTTAGAAAATCCGTACTCGGCCCCTAACGGCCTGGCTCCGCTGCCGTTCGGCAGTTAAGCCTGTAAGCCTTCTTGCGTTTCAGTCTGCTGATTGCAAAAGCGAGGACCTCATCGTGGTCAAAAGCCATATCAGGCGGCAGCTTTCGTATATCAAACCACCTTGCCTGCGCCGCGTCGTCACCGGGCTGGACTTTCGTGTTGCCTTTGGTCGCTATCGCCATATATACGACTGTAATCTGCCTGCCGCGTGGGTCTCTGCCGCATCTGCCGAATGTGCGAATCTGCTCCAGCGCAACGTTGGTCAATCCCGTTTCCTCCGCCAGCTCGCGCGCGGCGGCATCTGCAAGCTCTTCGTCGATATCGACAAAACCGCCGGGCAGGGCCCACTTGCCCTTGAATGGCTCATTGGTGCGATTGACCAGGAGGACTTTGGGCTTGCCGGTGAAAAATGCGAACACGGCCGCATCGGCCGTCACCATCGGCCTCGGCCAATCGTATGTATATCTGCCTTTGCTGCCTGTCATACAGAAAAGTAAAGTCCAAATCGCCACTGCTTCATATAGAACGCGGTCCAACTCCCGACCAACTCATAAGAGTATACGCGGCGTCGGCGAGGGTGTCTAATAAGATTGGTTTGCACTGGTTTTTGGCCTTTTCGGGGATTGGCTTTGTTTTTTGGCGCCTCCAGGGGTGGTTTGTGTTCGTAAGTGCTTTTATAGCGGAGGTTACAGTCGTTAGCGGCCCTTGGCAAATTGGCTTTGTTTTGCATAAAAGGTGTTGTTTTGTGCGCGCCGGGGGGCCTGTAGCGGAGGAACCCCGGCCAGAGGTGCCTTATAGGCACGGAGGAGCCTACCTCGGAACTGGTATTTCGTATTTGGTGATGTTTTGCACTGGTCGCGGCCTTTTTGCCAATTGTTTTTGAATTTGCTTTGTTTTTTTGTGGGCGAAGGGGTGGTTTGTATTAGTAAGTGCTTGTTAGAGCTGATGTTACGGTCATTAACAGCCCTTTGGA
>JAUWKC010000091.1 GCA_030607345.1 Planctomycetota bacterium
AACCGACGGATGAACAAGCCCGCGAATATTTCGAGAGTCACAGGGACCGATTCAAGCGTGCCGATACTCTCAGGATAGAACAGGTCTGGTGTGAAAATATTGAGGCCGCGCAAAATGCAAAGAACGAGCTGAACGGCGCAAAAGACTTCGAATCGGTCAGGCAGCAATACTCCCTGAAGAAAAAGGACAAACCTGCCAGCGTGACGGCTGAGACCGAAGGGGTCTTCTTCGGTGAGCTGTGGCAGGCGGAGCCGAACCAGGTTGTAGGCCCTGTAAAAGGCTTCTATCATGGAGACTCCAGGCGACGCGAGGCCCTGGAGCTTAAGTGGCGCGTCGTGAGGATACTCACAAAAAAGCCCGGCGAACCGAAAAAGTACTCAAGTAACCTCCAACGTGAAATAAAAAGCGCAATAAGTCGTCAAAAAGCAGACGTCGCCCTGGCTGCGTACGGCAAGGAACTGTTGGAAAAACACCCGCACAAGATTTACGCCGACCGAATCAAGGATATCGACCCGCTGGCCCGTCCGTAAGACGCACCGAGGACCAATTGGCGCCCGGCAGACAACCGATGGGCTGATTCAGGGAAACCAGGGCCTGGAGACTGTGAGAGTTCTTCAGGCCGGCACCTGTCTCTCTAATCTGCGGTTTCGCGCCCGGTATCCTGAGCTTCCTGGCTGGAGTTTTTTCTGCTTGGTCACGGCAGTTGCATCGGCGGCAACGTTATGCTATAAGAAAGCCGATTAGAAATCGGAACAAGGATTCGATTGTATTGTCTGATACGAACCCGTGTTAAATTTTAGAGCAAGCAGATGGAAACGGCAGAGCTAAAATCAGCAATATCGGATTTGTCGGCCCGGGTTAAAAATATCCGGGAGTGGCTTTGACTTACCAAGCAAAAAGGCCGAACTCCAGGCCCTCGAAAAACAGATGTCCAGAGCAGGCTTCTGGGATAACGCCGAGGCGGCTCGGGCGGTCGTATCTCGGTTGAGCGTACTTAAATCGATGGTTGAGCCGGTAGAGGAAATCCAGCGTGAGGCCCAGGATTTGGCTGAGCTTTTCGAACTGGCGGTGGAATCGGACGAAGGTGAACTGGCGCAGTTGGAGAACGACCTTGCCAGTTTTGAGAAGAAGTGCGGGCAGATAGAGCTGGCAGGACTATTGAGCGGCCCCAACGATATGAAGAGCTGCTTCTTCAGTATTCATGCCGGCGCCGGCGGGACGGAAAGCTGCGACTGGGCCAATATGCTTCTTAGAATGTACAGCCGTTATTTTGAGAACAGCAAATATAAGTTCCGGGAGCTTGACATTGTCCCGGGCGAAGAAGCCGGTGTGCGGTCGGTGACGCTGCGTGTGAGCGGACCTTTTGCATTTGGCAAACTTTCCTGCGAGGTCGGCGTGCATCGCCTGGTAAGGATAAGCCCGTTCGATTCACAGAGCCGGCGTCATACGAGCTTCGCGGCAGTGGACTGTGTACCTGAATTCGACGAAGACATTGATGTCGAAATAAACGAGGACGACTTGAAAACCGATTTCTATCGAGCCAGCGGGCCCGGGGGACAGCATGTAAACAAGGTAAGCTCGGCGGTCCGCATTACACATGTTCCGACCGGCATCGTAGTGCAATGCCAGAACGAACGAAGCCAGCATAAGAACAGGACCCAGGCAATGAAAATGCTCAAGGCAAGAATATATATCCTCGAGCAGCAGAAACGCGACGCCGAGGTTGCAAAACTCTACAGCGATAAAGGTGAAATAGCCTGGGGAAATCAGATACGAAGCTACGTGCTCCAGCCTTACCAGATGGTAAAGGACCATCGCACCAGCTTCCAGACAGGTAACGTCGAGGCAGTACTCGACGGTGACCTCGACGCATTTATCGAGAACTTTCTGCGGCACAGGGCCAGGAACAAAAACAAGGACAAGGCGCAAAGGTAGTATGATATGAGACAGATAATCCGCATTGAAGCGAGGACCCGCAGGGTGGAGCTTAGCAGGTGTAGTACCGATATGCTCGTAGTTGGTCACTTCGCCGATGCAAAAAGGCTCGACAGAACCAACAGCGAGCTGGACCGCAAGCTGGACGGGTCAATCAAGAGATTGCTCACGCTGGGTGATTTCAAAGGCAAAGCCGGAACAAGTGCCGTCGTTTACGGCAATGACCGGATAGCCGCCACGAGGATTCTGCTGGTCGGGCTGGGCGAAAAGAAAAAGGCAACGCTTGACAGCGCCCGCAAGGCGGCGGCCCAGGCGGCAAAGACTTCGGTGTCGCTCAAAGCGCAAAAGTTGAGCCTTGCCTTACACAAAGCTTTCGCAGGACGCTTCGAGTTTGGTGCATTGGCCCGTGCAATTATAGAGGGCGTCTGCTTCGGCAGCTACCGTTATGACGAGTATGTCACCGGGAACGAGGATGGTCGGTCGGATTTGCTGAAAGTTGAACTGACAGATGCGGACCTGAAAATAACGACGAAGCTCAAGAAAGGGCTTTCTTCGGGGACCGTTATCGGCCAGGCCCAGAATTACACCAGGACGCTCGCGAATCGGCCCGGTAACGTAATCGACCCGCCTGCGCTGGCGTCGGCGGCTAAAAAGCTGGCCCGCAGCCTGAAGAATGTTACCTGCACCGTCTTTGACGAGAAGGAGATGTCAGAAAAAGGCATGGGCGGGGTGCTGGCCGTGGGGGCCGGTTCGAAGAATAAACCGAGGTTCATTGTTTTAAGATACAAAAGCGGCGCCAAGGCAGCCGCAGGCAGGCCGACGGTCGCCCTCGTGGGAAAGGCCATAACCTTCGATTCAGGTGGAATAAGCATAAAGCCATCGGCCGGGATGGATGAGATGAAGCTCGACAAATCGGGCGGTATTGCGGTATTGGGCACTATCAAGGCCGCTGCCGAGCTGGGCCTGCCGGTCGACGTCTGCGGTATTATTCCCGCGGCGGAGAACCTGCCGAGCGGCTCGAGCTATCGGCCGGGTGACATCGTCACAACCTTCAGCGGCAAAACCGTCGAGGTGCAAAACACCGACGCCGAAGGCAGGATGATACTCTGCGATGCACTGAGCTACGCGGTAAAGCTGAACTGCGACATCATAATCGACATAGCCACGCTGACAGGGGCCTGCAGGGTAGCACTGGGCAAATATATGGCTGCATTGATGGGCAACGATGAGAAGCTGATAAAACAACTGCAAACGGCAGCCGACGACAGCGGTGAGAAGCTCTGGCCTATGCCCAGTTCCGACGAGTACGCCGAAGAGATGAAGAGCAAGATAGCGGACCTGAAAAACATCGGCAGCAAATTGGGCGGTGCATGCACAGCCGCGGCGTTTTTGCGGCAATTTGTGGATGACAAGAAATGGGCACATCTCGATATAGCAAGTGTTGAAGCATTCGACAAGGCCACGGAGTTCGCTTCAGAAGGCTCAACCGGTTTTGGGGTGCGCCTGCTGACGAGTTATCTTATGAACCTGACGGGCAAAAAGTAATATTGTAATAGTGAGTAATCGGTCGAAAATATGAACGATAAGAACACCAACGCCATAGATATGGCGCGAATCGAAAAAGCAGTTACGGAAATACTTTCGGCTGTCGGCGAGGATGTTGGGCGCGAAGGGCTCAGGAAAACGCCTGAGCGGGTCGCACGAATGTATGCCGAGCTTCTGGCAGGTGCGCGTGAGAACCCCGAACTGTATCTTCGCAGTATCTTCACCGAGAAATACGATGAGGTCGTGCTCCTGCGGGACATTCCTTTTTACAGCATCTGCGAGCATCATCTTATGCCGTTTATCGGCTCGGCACATGTAGCATATATGCCCGCAGGCTCGGTGCTCGGCGTGAGCAAGCTGGCGCGCATCGTGGATTGTTTTGCTCGAAGACTACAGGTGCAGGAACGCCTCACCGACCAGATAGCTGACTTCATAATGAACGGTCTCAAGCCCAAGGGCGTCGCGGTGGTGCTGGAGGCTTCGCATAGCTGTATGACGATTCGCGGCATTAAGAAGCCGGGCTCGGTAATGGTGACATCATCACTTCGCGGGCGGTTCAGAAAGGACCCAAGAAGCCGAAGTGAAATCATGACCCTGATGCGTAAGTAAATAAAGTCAGACTCCGAGCAACTGCGGGACCACAAGGTTTTGTTATGCATAAACTTGCCAGGGCTGTGCGGTTTTCAATCAATCCCTTTATGTCGGAGGAAAGTATCGGGTTCAATGCTTACGCTTCGAAACCGCCGGGAGAAGGACTGGCAAT
Source organism: Planctomycetota bacterium (assembly GCA_030607345.1). The sequence continues at coordinate 4,244 of JAUWKC010000091.1, forward strand.
ATTTCTTGAATTACTCGTCGAGCTTGCAGGCGACGTCGAGCCGACAACCGGATTTGTCGTTAACGTACTGGACATTGACAAAAACGTTCGGAAATTCGTCGTGCCTGTTTTCGCCGAGCGGATAAGGACCGAATTTCACAAGGCCAGCCATATCGGACTCGATGGAATCGTTGAGCTTCTAAAGGCAGCGTCGAGACAATTGGCCGGCAAATTCGGCTCAGCAAAGGTAAGCAGGCTCAGCCTGGCGCTTAGCCCTTTCACAAAGGTAACAATAGACGATGAGGACAGCAAAATGCCTTACTTTAGCGAAAGATTTGAGTTCGCGGCAATGCACAAGTTGTGGAACAAGGATTTCTCCGAGCAAAAGAACCTGGACGTATTCGGCAAGTGCGCAAACCCTGCCGGTCACGGTCACAATTACGTACTGGAGGTAACCGTAGCTCTCACCGGGGACACGGCCGGCTTCCGCACAGGCGAGTTCGAGAAAATCGTGGACGAAGAGTTCATAAAGCTGGTCGACCACAAGAACCTTAACGCCGACGTCGCAGAGCTAAGCGGCATTATCCCAACCGTTGAAAACATGGCGGTTTTCGCCTGGGACCGGCTTGCGGGCAAATTCCGCCGGGCGAGACTGCACTGCGTTACCGTCTGGGAAACAGACAAGACATATTGCTCCTACTACGGTCACGATTGAAGCTGCCCCGGTCTCGGCGGCCCAGGACCTTAGGACAATCTGAAATCACACACCAACAACGCAAAAGCAGAAGGAGCAACGCTGCCGATACGCTTGCGACAAGTCTGAGAAGGACCTGAGCTGCAAAGGGTCGTCAACCATCTGAAAGAATGTTGTGCATCCTATAACAACGGGATTGCTGCGATTCGCAAGCAGTTGTCCGCTTTGAACTTATGGGACCTTGAAGGCGTATAGTTTCCGTGCTAAAACTACGGAGGAGGCACGGTGGCGCATCGTGCCTTTGCTAAAGCTATGTCCTTTATTTGTCGATACTTAGACAAGCAAACAGAGTCGTTCAGGAAGCAATATTTGGCAGGTGATAAGAAGCGTCGCCGCAGCACTTTTGCACGCCGGGACTGCTTGTAAGTCTCGATAAATCGGGTTGGATGCTGATGTTACGTCTCTTTACGGCGCAGCCGACGGGGACGGAGTCTGTTATAAAAACGCCGATTATTCCCAACCATTGAAATTACCCATTTGTCCTTCGCCTCAATGATTTTGATATAGGTATCGTATGAAAGCACTAATCACAGGAGGAGCAGGTTTCATCGGCTCCCATCTTGCCGAAACGCTGCTCAAGGCCGGTCAGGACGTTGTCGTCGTCGATAATTTCAGCACAGGCAGCCCCGATAACATCAAGGAGCTGAACAGTAATTCCAACTTTTCTTTTGTTGAGGGCGATATTCGTGACGCAGCCCTGATGGAGTCATTGGCCGGTGATTGCGACGTCATTTATCATTTGGCGGCAGCAGTCGGCGTAAGATTGATAGCTGAGGACCCGGTTCGCACAATACAGACGAATATCGGCGGCACGGAAGTAGTGCTCGACGCTGCCAACAGGTTCAAAAGGAAAACCCTGATTGCTTCCAGCAGCGAGGTTTACGGCAAGAACGAAACCGTCCCGTTCAACGAAGATGATGACATTGTCCTCGGCAGCACAAGGTTTTCCCGGTGGTCTTACGCCTGCGGCAAGGCTATTGACGAATTCCTCGGCCTTGCTTTTTACCAGCAGTATGGCCTGGAGGTTGCAATCGGCAGATTTTTCAATACAATCGGGCCAAGGCAGACCGGCCGATATGGAATGGTTGTGCCCCGTTTTGTTCAAAGTGCATTAAGGAATGAGCCGCTGTGGATATACGGCACGGGGAAGCAGAGACGATGCTTCTGTTATGTCAAAGACCTTGTCGAGGCAATCACAAAACTAATCGAGCGCGAAGAAACTGCTGGCAGAGTGTATAATATCGGCTCTACCGAAGAGATTGCTATCGAGGCGCTTGCCGACAAAATCATTGAGATGACCGGCAGCAGGAGCGAAAAGAAATTCATCTCTTACGAGCAGGCGTACGGAATGCCTATTGAGGATATGATGCGACGGATACCCGGCATAGAGCGTATCAAAGAAACCGTCGGCTGGGAGCCGAATACAACGCTTACCGAAGCGCTCGAGCTCATTATTGAAAGTGAAAAGGCCAAATTGAGCGAGGCGCAGGCATAATACGGATTTCGCCGCGTCCTGCACAACCTGACAGGCCGGCGGCAGAATCCGGCACGGCGGCCTTTGAAAGGACGGCTGATATGGCAAAGGCTTTGATTACCGGTATAACAGGGCAGGATGGCTCGTACCTGGCCGAGATGCTGCTGCAGAAAGGCTATCAGGTCTGGGGCATCGTCCGGCGAAGTTCCTCGTTCCACACAGGCAGAATCGACCATCTCTACAAGGACCCACACGAGGATTCGCGGCTAAGGCTGGTTTACGGCGACCTCACCGACGGCGGCAGCCTGGCAACAATCGTAAGCGAGATTCAACCCGACGAAGTCTATAACCTCGGTGCTCAAAGCCATGTTCGCGTCAGCTTCGATACACCAATCTACACGGTCAATACTGATGCGCTCGGCACACTTCGG
>JAUWKC010000237.1 GCA_030607345.1 Planctomycetota bacterium
AGACGCAGATAGCCCACATCCATCACCTGCGTCCCGCCCGTGGAGATAACACCGCCGGCTGTCGGCACACCCACAAGCTTACCTCGTTTGAGCGTCTTGATAGCGTGGCTGAATATCTCGGCATTGCTGAAGCTATTCTGATTGCACAGGACAATAATCGGTTTGCTCCACGTCGCATAGACCTGTCTATCCTCCGGATAACCCGGACCACCCCCACGCGGCACCGTTATCGCGTGGACAGGCTGGCATAAAATGGTCAGCAGATGGTCTGTCGTAAAACCGCCACCATTGTTCCGCACGTCAATGACCAGGCCTTCCTTGCCCGCCCCCTCAGCGTACAATTCCCGCTCAAGCTTTTGGAAGCTGGGCCAGTTCATACCACGAATGTGGACGTACCCTAAAGTTCTATCCGATGCTTCCTGAACCTTCCTGCGATTATCACGAATCCACTTTTCGTAAAGCAGAGTCCGCACAGCGCCATACGAAATCGGACGCAGCACAACTTCGCGTCTCTCGTCATCGGCACTCTGGACGCTCAGGTGAATGTCCCTATCAAGGGGGCCGTTTAGCACTTCTGTTAAATCCATACCTGGGTCCACGCTCACTCCGTCGATACTCCGGATAATCTCTCCCGGCTTGACCCGGCTCTTCTCGCTGTCCGCAGGGCCATTTGGCAGCACGTCCTTCACCTTCAAACCAGGCCCTTTGTAATTCGGCTCGAACCGCACGCCCAGATGCGCCGTCGTAATGTCCCAGGCCGGCTGAGCCGCCTCAGATAATCGCCGCCTGGCACGGAAGCCGAGATGCGAACCGTTCAACTCTCCGAGCATTAGGTTCACGACGATGCCAAAGCTCTCCGCATCTACCGCCTTTGCCGCCATTTCTGAATACTTGCGGCGAATGCCGTCCCAGTTGCGATTGCCAAGCCGCTCGTCATAGTAGCGGTCGCGCATCAATCGCCAGGCCAGGTCAAACGCAGCCCGAAAATGCGCCTCGCGTTCCACCTCCTGTTTGGCACTGAAGGAATACACGGTCTCTTCGCCCTTTGACGAAACGCTCGCCGGCTTACCACCGGACAGCCACACAATTTGATTGCCCTCTTTGAGCCAACGTGGCCGCCCGCCTGTCTTCTCGGTCAGAAGCTTCGGCTTAAGCTCCTCTGGTATCTCGATGGTATAAGTGCCTTTTTTGCCGTCAATCGTTGCCGTAAAGGCGAGTTTCTTCGAGTCATGTGAGAAGAACAGACCGCGTTCCGTTGACCCCGCAATCTCGACACGGCGGACACGCTCATGAATACGCTCGAAATCTATGACGACCTCCGGCACTTCATTCTTCTTGTCTTTGGGCTCTTGTTCTTTTTCAGTGCCTTGCTCTTTTTCTTTGGACTGCTCGGACTGTTCACACTCCTGGTCTTCTTTCGACTCGGTGTCAGCTTCATCGTCTTTGGATTCTTCCTGTTCGCCCTTTTTCTCGTCCTTCTTCTTACGCGCCTCATCCATCTTTTCCAGGGCCTTCTCAATCGTCCGGTCGCGTTTGCCTTTCTCGTATTCCTGCTTCTCGAGCCAAACGTAGAAAATGTCCATTTCCCGGTCGAGCCGCTGTCCCGTAAAGGCGATTACCTTACCATCCGGCCTCCACACCGGACTATACTCATCGTACGGATGCCGCGAAATGTTGACCGGCTCAGAAGGACCGTCCACCGGCATAATCCAGATGTCCCGGTTGAAATTGTCGTCGTCTATCGAGTACACAATCCACTTGCTGTCGGGCGAGAAGTCGTACTGGGGACGATTCCACGAACACAAAAGCCGTTTTGCGTCCTTACCTTCCGGCGTTATCGTCCACAGGTCCCCGAGACCTTTCACGAACGAGAGCCACGAGCCGTCCGGACTAAACCGGATGTCCGACTCCACCTCGCCGTCCTGCGTAAGACGTTTCAACTCGAATTTCTCGTTCTGCCACCAGTATAGTTCAGCGTCGGCACGTTTGGCCCGCCAGATGTCACATTGTCCTGCTTTATCGCTGGCAAAGAAAATGTATTCACCATCGGGTGAAAAAACAGGTGTCCGTTCCTGTTCAGGGGTGTCGGTTACCTGCCGCGGCTCTCGAAGCTCCGTATCCATCACCCACAGGTTGCCTCCGGCAATGAAGGAAATTTCCAGACCGTCCTGGGAGAATGCAGCATCCGTCGCGTTATCGACGACCCGCCGCTCTAATGGTGGCGTTATTGTATCTCCGGTATTTTTGATATTGATTCGCGTTGGCGCAGTATCTTTACCCGGCCGGAAACGATAGAAATCAAATAGATGGCGAAAGACAATCGTCGAGCCGTCACGCGAAATGCACGGAAAGACCACCGAATCATCTTCAAACTCCGTCAACTGCTGTTCCTTGCCCGTTTCCAGGTCATACCCCCACAGGTTAAACGCGCCGCTCTGTGCACCGACATAGTAGAAACCGCTGCCCTCGGCCTTCCATAAAGGGCTACGTGAGCTTGTCTCACGATGAAGATGCTTTGTATATTCGCCGGTTTCAAAGTCGTACATCCAGATTTGACTGGCACGCGCACCATAATATCCCTTTCGCCACCACGACATTCCCTCCCGCGTGAAAAGAAGACGCTTGCCGTCCGGCGAAATTACACCGTCTTGCCCATAGGCATCAAATAGCACCTCTGCGGCCTTCCGCTCATGCCGGGAAATCCTGAAGAAGCGTTGTGACCCCCAGCAGAAGTGGTCTCGGCCGGCGCTAACCAGTAGAGCATCGCCGGACGGGTACCATTCTTCAAGCGAATATCCGGCAGTGTGAAACGTTAGTTGCCTGGGCGTTCCGCCTTCGATGGGCACAACGTACACCTGGTCGCCGGCATCGCGGTCGCTGATAAAAGCAATCTCCGAGCAGTCGGGCGAAAAGGCCGGCTGCTCGTCATCTGATGGATGTTGCGTCAACTGCCGTGCAGCACCACCTTCGCCTGGAACGAGCCAGATATCCCCGCGCCAAACAAACGCTAACATCGACCCGTCCGGAGAAAGTGCAGGGTCCGAACCAAGTCGAATCTCCTCGGACGCCGCGCCCCGAACCATACCGGCCAACAGGCAGACAAACAGGAATATGACAACTCCCAGGCCTTTCATAAGTGAATCATTTCTATCGCACATTTCTTTCACCTCCTCTGGCAAAAACTGTATATATTCTTTCAGCCAACTATTTCCTGTTGCGGAAAGCAAAAACCTACGATGTCACCCCTGCCCCTGCTTCCGCAGGGGTAAACTTGTCCCCGCGAAAGCGGGGAGCAGGGGTCCAGAGCGAAAAAGCTGGATTCCCGCTTCCGCGGGAATGACAAATACTGTTTCCGCAATAGTAACTAACTATTGTTACCTCACTCTCCGCGAATCGCCCGCAAACAGGACCTTGCCTTATGTTCGGTCTCCTCAAACTCTGTCTTCGGGACACTATCGTGTACGATACCGGCACCAACTCGGATATAAGCGATGTGGTCTCTGACCTGTAAGCTTCTTATGGTAATACAACTGTCGAATTGACCATCGACCGTCAGATA
>JAUWKC010000312.1 GCA_030607345.1 Planctomycetota bacterium
ATTGGTGTAATCGGAGACGACCCCAACGGCAAACAGCTTCAGCAAATGCTCCAGAAGCTCGCAAGCGATACCTCCGGCCTGCTCGTCGTCCGGGGCAGACCAACAACATCAAAACACCGACTAATTGGCCTGGCTCAGCACCGCCATCGACAGCAGCTAATGAGAATGGACGAAGAATCCACCGAACCATTGACCGACAAACAATATCAGGCGATTCTCAAGACGTACAAAGAGAAGCTGCAGCAGGCCGACATCGTCTGCCTGCAGGACTATAACAAGGGGCTGCTTGGTCCGCAGCTCTGCCGCCGGATGATAGAGCTCGCCGCCCAGGCAAAAAAGGAAACGCTTGTCGACCCGTCCCTGATGCGCGACTATGCAAAATATAGCGGCGCGATAGTAGTCACGCCAAACCGCAAAGAGGCCTCCGAAGTGGTCGGCTTCAACATAACAGACGCCGAAACCGCCGCCAAAGCCGCCGAACAGCTTGCCGAAAAGTTCGACTTCCAGGCCGTGGTTATTACGCTCGATAAGGAAGGAGCATACCTTAAAAGCTCCGGGATAAGCGAAATTGTCCCTACCCGACCACGCAGCGTATACGATGTCACCGGAGCCGGCGATATTGTCCTGGCAACTCTGGCAGTTACGCTGGCGGCCGGGTGCGATTATAAAACAGCCGTCGAAATCGCCAATATTGCCGGAGGCATCGAGGTTGAAAAATTCGGCGCCGCCACAGTTACTGTCGATGAAATCATAAACGAGATTCTCAGTCAGACCCGAGACAGAAGCCATAAGGCCTGTTCGATACATTCATTGCTCGACAGAATCACCTGGCACCGAAGTCATAAACAGACCATAGTCTTCACGAACGGCTGCTTCGATGTCATGCACACGGGCCACATCGAGTTCCTGAAATTCTGCAAATCCCAAGGTGACATAGTAGTGGTCGGACTAAACAGCGACGCCTCGGTGAAACAAATAAAAGGCCCGAACAGGCCTGTTAATACACAATACGACAGAGCCTCGGTCCTGGCGGCGATGGAAACCGTTGACTATATCACCATCTTCGATGAACCGGAGCCGCTGGCGTTAATCAAAAAAGTAAGCCCCGACGTCCTTGTCAAAGGACAGGACTGGGCCGAGAAAGGCGTCGTCGGCCGGCAGTTCGTGGAATCCTGCGGAGGCACTATTGTACTGGCGCCGCTGGTCGAAGGCAAAAGCACGACGTCTGTAATCGAGAAGATAAAGTCGCTCTGAAAAAACTGATGGATAAAGAAATAGTAAGACGAATCGAAAACACTATAAATACCCACAAAGAGCTGGTGTCCGAGCTCCTGAAAGCGGGCGTCGAAAGCATCGCCGCCGCTGCCGAGCAAATAACAAAAACGCTAAAGCAAAACCACACGCTCTACATCTGCGGGAACGGAGGCTCCGCGGCCGACGCCCAGCACATAGCAAGCGAGCTCGTCGGAAGGTTCCAGTGCGAGCGAAGGGCATTACCCGCCGTCGCGCTGACGACCGACACGTCCGCTATAACGTCTATCTCGAACGATTACGGCTACGAGAACGTTTTCGCAAGGCAGGTTGAGGCCTTGGTCCGTCAGGGAGACATCCTGTGGGCCATCTCCACGAGTGGAACCTCTCCGAATGTGATAGCCGGGATAAAGGCCGCGAGAGTCAAAGGGGCCTGCATACTGGCCTTTACCGGAAAGACCGACAGCACCATCGAACGTCTGGCGGATATTTGCTTCTGCGCCAATAGTGACTCGACCGCGCGCACCCAGGAAGTCCACCAGCTTGCCTACCATATAATCTGCGACCTCGTCGAGCAGGATTTTGCAAAACCGTAAGACAAAAACAGAGCGAAACAGATATGGCCAACAAAGCGATATTCCTGGACCAGGACGGAACCTTGATTGAGGATGCCGGCTACATCAACAACCCCGACCAGGTAAAGCTGCTCGAAGGTGTACCCGAGGCCCTCATTGAGCTCAGAAAGCTCGGCCACCTCCTCGTTGTGGTCTCGAACCAGTCCGGCATCGCTCGCGGAATCGTCACCGAGCGCGTACTTGGGCAAATCCACGACCGCCTGAAGGAATTGCTGGCTCAAAAAGGAACCTTCATCGACCGGATATATTACTGCCCCTACCATCCCGAAGCCGCTGTTGCCAGGTACCGAAAGGAAAGCAGCCTGCGAAAACCCCAGCCGGGAATGCTCCTGGCCGCCGCCAAAGATATGGATATAGACCTGGCACAATCCTGGCTCATCGGCGACGCCGGCCGCGACATCGAGGCAGGTTCCCGCGCAGGGTGCAAGACAATCCTCGCAAGCCGCTCGCTGTACTATCAAGGTCCCGAGCCAGGCCAGCCAAGACCAGATTACAAATGCCTCAGTCTCAGAGAGGCCGCAAACATGATTCAGCAGCATCACCGCTCCGCCGGCCGAAAC
>JAUWKC010000257.1 GCA_030607345.1 Planctomycetota bacterium
CCAGAGAGTGCCCGAAGGCAAAATACTTCTTGTGAAGGGCCGGGAATTCGAAACTCAGGACGAAGCCGAAGAGATTATAATCAAGGACCTTTTCATTCTAATCGAACCCAAAGAACTCGACCCGATAAGGACGGAAGAAGTTTTTTGCTAAACCCTAACGCTTTGTTCTTTCCTCACGTTGCTGCCATTTTTCTTCGGCTTCCGGCCTGCGGAGATAAATCGGCTCAAGTGTCAGCGGGTCGGCGAAGTTTCCCTCCGACGCCATCTTCCAGCCGAGCAGATGAACCTTGCTCGCCTGTGGGCTCCAGTAATTCTCCGGCAGGAAACGAACGCCTTCTGTCGAAAACTTATCCTTATAATATACCAGACCTTCGCCAAGTAACCAGATTGGTTTGTTTCGGTCCTCGAACCGTTCCAGAAGTTGTCTCGGCGCCATCAGGCAGTCGGGCAAAATCTTTCGGAATTCCGGAGCACCACCCGCGCCACAGTTACGTTCGTATGCGGCAACAAAAAACTGCCCTCGTTTGGCGTCAAGAACACAGGCAACCGTTGTAACGTCGGCGTTCTCTTGGTTAATATAATCGTCTGCGTTGGCTGCGATGACGTCGAGCGTGTTCGGTGCGACGATTTTCGCTCCATTTGCCAGGTGCATTGATTTGGCCAAGGCCACGGCAATCCGCAGGCCTGTAAAGCTGCCCGGCCCGAGGGAGATATAGACCTGGTTGATTTCGCGTGGCGCTCGCCCAAAGCGTTCCAATAGCGTCCGGATAGTTGGAAAAATCTCCGCACTGTGCCTCATTACGCCGGGAAAAAAGGCTTGGGCAAGGATTTTTTCGCCCGTTGCTACCGCAACCGAGCCGATTCTGCCGGATGTCTCCACAGCCAAAATCAGGTTCTTCTGCATCATTTGCTTTGCCTCGGGCGCTCGCCCGTCGCACTTTCTGGCCCCACAGGCCCTGTTACGTGTACAGTGAACGCATATTTTAGAGTACGGGTTCCTGCCGTGTCGGGCTCTGTTTTCAAGGTTTCTATACTGTTAGCGAGATATTATCGGCTATCTCTGTATAATTCAATTTTTCTCTTGCAAAGGGTTGCATTTCTTTATAGACTGGTATATCATAGGTGCAACCAATTGCCACCGGAGGTTGTAATACGCGTGGGTGGTTGGATATTTCCCAGGGATGGGGCTGGGTATATTCTTCACAGGAGGTATGTATGTACGCGGCAAAACTTTTATTCGGGCCTGTAGGCAGAAAATCCCTTCTTACTGTTTTTGCGCTGCTCTTTTTGCTGACCACGGTTTTGTCTTGGCCGGCCTCTGCGCAGGCAAAGGAAAACGACAGAACCAGAACAGTTCGCCAGGTGGCTCAATATTTCATGCAGGCCGGGACCCAGCAGTACCAGCGCGGATTCTATGCGCAGGCGGAGACTTCGTTTCTCCAGGCCCTGGATTATCGAGAACATCTCGACGCCGCCACCGTTGAAAAACTCAGCGCCCTTGCAAGCAAAGCGCACAGGGCGGTCATCGAGAGAAAACACCTTCTCGAACAGATGGAGCAGGCCAACAAACTTATTAAGCAGAGTGAGTTGACCAAAGCCAAGGTCCTGCTCAATGAGGTCCTGCAAAGTGAGTTTCTCGCCGATGCAGAGCGTAGGCAAATCAAAGATGCTCTTGCTAAATTGGGCGGCCAACTGGGTGAGCAGAAAGGGCGAATTGCCGAGATTTACAACCACAGTGTCGACCTTTACAGAGCCGGGCGTCTGGCGGAGGCCCGCGAAGGGTTTGTGAACGTCGCCAAAAGCGGCGAGCTCAAAGCGCCTCCGGGCAGAAGGGCCGAGGATTATCTGGCGAAGATTGACGCTGCGCTCCAAAGGCAGGCCGAGCCGCCGAGACAGCTCGGTACCGACACCGTTGCTCGCATCCCGCAGGACACGTCCCTGACTGTTGTTGAGCATGGACCAGCTCCTGTTAGGCGCGAACCAATGTATACACCGGTGCCGCCTGCGCCCGTTGTGGGACCTGCGCCTGTTGCTGCCGGCGGGCCAACAAGCTACATAGATGAAGTTAATCGCAGAAGGAATATACGGAGGAATTATACCCACAGTGTTGTCAATGATGCCAACGACAAGGTCAGGCAATATCTTGGAAAAAACGAATTTGAAAAGGCAGAGAAAATCGTTGATGACGCTTTGCTGATTGTCAACGAATACCGGATGGACCTGGGCGAGGCGCTCTACACGCAATACAGCGCCCGGCTAAAGCAAATTGGTGACCTGACAGCCCGTCAAAAGGCTGAGTACCAGGACGAGCTTGAGCGGCAGAAGCAGCAAGCAGCCACCGAATCGCAACAGCAGTATGCACAGCGCAGGCAGCAGCAGCGGGACAAAAGAATAGAAGACCTGATGCAAAACACAAAGGCTCATGCAAAGCAGCAGCGTTATGAAGAGGCTCTCGGGCAGTTGGAGCTGCTGTTGGCTTTGGACCCACTCAACGATGAGGCCCTGTGGTTGAAGCAGACCCTGGAGGATACAGTCAGTTTCCGAAAGCAACTGGAGATGGGAAAAAAGGCTGACAGAGAACGAGCCAGCCTGCTGATGAAAGCTGTAGAGTCCGGAGTATCTTATGCTGAGGACCTGACCTATCCCCAGAACTGGGATGAGATCTCCGCCAAGCGCAGGCCGGACAAGGCAATCGGTCAGGACCCGCGTGATATGGTTGTTTACGGGCAGTTGGATGAGTTCGTTGACCTTTCCGCCTTGAATCCGCAAATGACTTTCGACGAGGCGCTGAACCTGATACGAAACGCGGTCGACCCGCCGCTGAGAATAGCCGTGCTCTGGCGGGACTTGAAGGACAATGCAGACGTCGACCAGACTACCCCGATAAACATGGACCCGATATCGGCGGCCCCACTGTCTACCGCCCTTGAGCTACTGTTGAAGTCGGTTTCAGCCGGCTATGCCGAATTAGGCTACGTCGTCGAACGGGGACTTATCACCATCGCAACGGTCGAATCCCTTCCGAGCGAACTCGTCACACGAGTTTATGATGTGACGGAACTGCTCGGTCAGCGGTCGCAGCTTGGCGGCATGGGCGGCATGGGCAGGATGGGCGGAAGGGCATGAATGGAGAGCGGGTTGGTCGCCGTGGGAGACATATCAAGACACTCGTGGGGGGGGGGGGGGGGGGGGGGGGGGGGGGGGGGGGGGG
>JAUWKC010000028.1 GCA_030607345.1 Planctomycetota bacterium
GCCTCTACAGAACAATGCTTGAGCTTCAAAGGCTCACTCTTACCCGAAAATCCCACCTCGCAGACATCTCCCGGGAACAACACGACCCCCAGAAAGAAGCCTGCCATGCCTCCCTGTTAGCGCACAAAATACCACCTTTTATGCAAAACATAGCCAATTTCCCAACCCCTGCTAATGAACCTAACCTCAGCTTTAACAAGCACTTACGAACACAAATCACCCCTGGAGGCGCCAAAAAACAAAGCCAATCCCCGAAAACGCCAAAATCAGCGCAACCCAAGTCTGCACAAAGGCTTACGAAAAAAACCCCCGCCGGAGCCGAAAAAAACCAAACCCCATCCAAATCCACCCCTTCCTCATCCACCCGACGAATGTCGGTTTATAATCCTACCATTGTTCAGCCAGGCGGTTTTCATCCTTGAGAGAGTCTTCATAATAGTAGTGTCGGCACGGTATGAAGATATTTTTGCGCACTTCTTCTCCGTTCAGGTACTTGATAAATGCTTCGACCGTCCCCTTTGCCATTCTTCGCGGGAACTGCTGCGGTGAATCGAAGAGTTTCTTTTCATATACCGCCTGTTTGCCGGCGGGTGATGCATCAAATCCGACAACGGTAATCTGCTCTGTCTTTCCAGCTTTCACAACCGCCGCATACGCCCCTAATGCTGAAGGGTCGTTTATGGCAAAGATTCCCACTATGTCGGGCTGTGCCTGAAGTATGTCAGTTGTGACGGTGTAGCCGTCATTCCTGTTGCCTTTTCCGCTGAGCTCGGTAACGATTTTCAGTTTGCTTTCTTGCTCTTTGAGATAGTCCTTAAAACCTTTTACGCGGAGTATGCACGAGCTGATTTCAGGGTAGCCGATTATGGCGATTTTACCGTTATCACCTGTTACCTTTATCATGCTCTCGGCAGCAAGCCTGCCGCCCTGGTAGTTATCGCTTCCGATGTGTGAGACAATTATTTTTTTCGCTTGCTCGTCTTGCACCTGGACGTCGTAGGTAAAGACAGGGATTCCGGCCTGGTAGGCTTTTTTTACACCTTCGGCTACGGCCTTGGAGTCGACGGGATTAAGAAAGACCGCATCATAACCCTGTGCGGCGAAATCAGTCAATTGGTTGTTCTGTTTAGCCGGGTCCATTTCACCGCTCAAGGCCACGACTTCGTAACCGTATTTGGCCGCTTCTTTCTCCATTACATTGGCGATAAGCTTGAAGAACGGGTTTGTCAGGTCCATACACGTTACACCAATCTTGCCTTTGCTTTGTTCATGTTTGTCCGAGCAGGATAAGCTCAGCAACATAACTCCCAGGGCAAAAAATAAAGATGTAATAGTTAACAGTCGCTTCATAATCTTTTCTCCTATGCTTTAGTGCTTGTTCTTTTCCTTCGGAACGTCGCCAGGCTTCCGCCGCTTCGCACCTTGTCCAGCAAAACTGCTCCGACAATTACGGAGCCTAACACTATCTGCTGCGTGTAGCTTTCGATTCCGAGGAGGTTCATACCATTTTGAATCACCGAGATAATGAAAGCACCTATAAGTGTTCCCAGTATCTTGCCGGTGCCGCCGGAGAGGCTGGTGCCCCCGACCACAACGGCGGCGATAACGTACAGTTCATACATCATACCCATATTCGGTGTGCCGGTATTGAGCTGTGAGGCCTGGATGCATCCGCCCAGCCCGGCAGCCAGGGCACTTATAATATATACAAAAACCAATACAAACTTAACTGGCACGCCTGAAAGACGCGCCGTCTCTTTGTTGCCGCCCACTGCGTAAATATACCGTCCGAGGCGAGTATGTGACATAAAGATGTGAGCCGCCAGGTAAAGTACGATTAGAAGAATTACGGTATTGGGTACGCTAAGTGACCTGCCCTGCCCGAGCCACGGCAGTGCGTCCGGGACCTGGTAAATTGAGAAGCCGCCCGTTATTCTGAATGCCAGTCCACGTGCAATCATCATTATGCCAAGAGTAGTTATAAACGGCGCCACCCTGAAGCGTGCGACGATAAAACCTCCAAGAGCACCAATGACTCCGCAACAAAGAATGCCCGACAAGAATCCAACAGGAACGACCCATCCCGCAGCTTCGAGTCCGCCCATTTTTTTCATGAGCAGCGTGCTGATTACAGCGCAAAGAGCAGTAAGGCTTCCGACTGAAAGGTCGATTCCGGCCGTTATGATGACCATGGTCATACCGATAGCCATCACGGCTATAACCACTATGCGGTCAACAACAGCCAAAAGGTTTGACCGCTTAAGGAAATCCGACCTTATTCGAGAGCCCGGCGTCAGCACCCTGTAGTCGGAGAACTCAGGATACTTCTCGCCAATGAGGCCAATAACCCGCCATTCTGTTACGTCACCGGCGGTTACGATGCCTGCGAGTTTGCCGCCCTCGGCCTTGATATCATCAAGCGCCAGACGCATATCCCGCGGGGTACCGACCACAATCCGGCAGTTTTCAAATCCTTTCTCTTTCAACTGCCGACCAAGCTTCTCGGCCAATTGTCCGGAGTCCGTGTTGGTCGCCCCGACTACCAGAATAACGGCTGATTTCTGGAAGTTTTCTGTAACCTGCTCGAGCAGTTGAGCTCTCGCTGCAGCGCCTGTGTACATCTGTTTCTTTAATGTCAGCAAGCTGAAGAGTACACACAGCCCAAGCAAAACAAGAATCATGCCATAATTGCTCAACAGTTTTCGAATCATATTCGATTCCTTCGAGTTTTATCTTATTGCCATCGAGATTATGTCTTGCTGTGTGGCGTTTGCAACATCGGTAACCTCTGCTTTTATTTGACCTTCGTGCATCACTATGATTCGGTCGCTCATACCGAGTATTTCGGGTAGCTCACTGCTAATCATAATAATAGCCTTGCCCTGTGCAGCAAGTCGATTTATGAGAAGATAGATTTCATACTTGGCCCCAACGTCGATTCCTCTTGTGGGCTCGTCGAAGATAATGATATCTGCATTGCGTGCCAGCCATTTTGCCAGGACGACTTTTTGCTGATTGCCGCCGGAAAGCTCCATCATAAGCTGCTCCCGGCCGGAGATTCTTATCCTTAAGCTCTGGACGTAACCGTCGAATTCTCTGCATTCCCTGGCGTGACTGATGAATAAACCGCGGCTTAACCGGTCCAGGTTAGGCAGGCTGAAATTTTCCTGAGCCGAATGAATCAGTATCAAACCGTGCTGCTTGCGGTCCTCGGCGAGTAAGCAGATGCGGCTGCGGATGGCGTCTTTCGGATTGTGGATTCTTGTCTCGGTTCCTCCAACAAAGATTTTTCCGCTGTCAGGTTCATCGGCGCCGAAGATAATACGCATGGTCTCGGTTCTGCCGGCTCCTATAAGCCCGGCGAAACCAAGTACCTCTCCCGCCCGCACGTGGAAACTAACATCCCGCACTGCCAGGGCTCGGTTGAGCTTTTCAACCCTCAACCACTCGTTACCGAGATTCACATCGCGTTTCGGAAACTCGGACTCAAGGGGTCTGCCGACCATCATCTCGATTAATTTATCGCGCGTGATGTCCCTGATATCTCTGGTGGCCACGTGTTCACCATCGCGAAGCACCATGACCAGGTCGGCAACTTCAAATATTTCTTCGAGACGATGGCTGACGTAAATGACACCGATTTCCTGTGACCTCAGTTCCCTGATGATGGCGAAAAGGCGCTGCACTTCCCGGCTGGTGAGCGAGGCGGTAGGTTCATCCATAACAATAATCTTGGCGTCCACCTCAAGCGACTTTGCGATTTCAACGCTCTGCTGTTGTGCTACGGTCAGTTCACTGCAGAGCGTATCGGGGTCAATATCAATCCCGAGCCTGTTAAACAAGACCAGGGATTGCTTATATTCATCGTTTGCCTTTATGAAGCCGGCTTTTGTTTTTTCGCGTCCCAGGAAGATGTTTTCCCGCACGGTGAGGTTAGGGACCAGGTTGAATTCCTGGTATATGACAGAAACGCCGGCGTGCCGCGCGGACGTGGGAGAGTGTATCCGCGGGTCGCTGCCCTCTATCAGGATATCACCGGAATCCGGAAGATGTGCACCGCCCAGTATCTTTATCAGTGTACTTTTGCCTGCACCATTTTCGCCCACCAGGCCGAGCACTTCTCCTTTTCGGAGTGTCAGGTCGATGCCTTTGAGCGCATGTACCCCGGGGAAGGATTTGTCAATGCCCCTCATCTGCAGCAGGAGCTTCGGCTTGTTTTCGCCTGACACTTTTGTGGCCATGCTCACCTGTTATTTTGGTTGCTGTTGCTCAACAGCGTTTTTCAGCAGGGCGCCAGTATGATTCCTTTTCGTTTTTCTATCGTTCAACAGGGATGGTATTGAAACACAAACTCGCTGCCAGTACCAGCAAATAAGCTGTTCAGGCAGCCCTATTTACCTGAAAGCCAGTAATCTGTAAATACTTTGAGGTCCCTCAAATCGACGCGATTATCAGGATGGATGCTAATGTCGCAGGCAGGATTCCAATTTGCGCCTCCAGGCTCCATCAGCCAAGCCAATGCAAATGGAGCAAAGTCCCACATGTCCACGTCGAAGTCTTTGTCCAAGTCAGCTTTCGCAGTTGTAGAGCAAAGCCAGTTGAGATATTCTTCGATGTTGGTATAACCATCTGCGTCGTGGTCCTCTGCGTTGTCAGCGGGGTTACCAGGATTGAGGCCTCTTGAGAGTTCCCAGGCATCTGGCATGCCGTCGTGGTCGCTATCGACAGGGGCAGTTCCCGGCGCCGGCACCGGCCATCCTCCAACTTCATCTTCGTCGTCGATAATTCCACCGGTACCGTTTATCACATCATCTATGAGACGAGCGTCCACCGTGTCACGTTCGGGAACTGTCACGCCGGCATCAGCCAAAACCTGTTCATAGGCTGTTGTCGCATCATCCGTATCTACTGGTGCGACCTCAATCGGGCTCGATTGTTTGTACGCATTTTTCTCGGCTTCTGTAAAACCGCTGAAACTAACCAGGTTCCAGGGGTCGCCGGGATAACTGCCGTTCATGCAATTGCCGCCAAAATATGCTCTGCTGTAAGTACATTCCTCACGGAAGGCATAATCGTCTGTGGAGTCGGGCCCTTGTTTGTAGTAGTTGCCCACGAAGTTCATCTTTGTGATACTGTCGTCGTCGGCGTTATATCCGGCAGAGGAGCCGCCCCAGTTGTAGATTACGTTATTGCGGAAATCGAAAATCAGGCCGTCGGGGTCGGTATTATGGTCATTGTAATTGCCAGGCCGAGGACTTCGGCCTTTGTGATGTGCATAAAGATTGTGGTGAAAAGTGTATGCGTTGCCCCAGCTTCCCCGGATGAGTGAGCCATAACCGTGGCACCCCTTCGAATGAACCGAACAGTTCAGACTCTCGGTAATCATACACCACTGCACCGTAACATTGCCGAGCTGGCCTGATGTTGATACCGAGAGAGTCTCATCCACCGACCAGCTTGCAGAGCAGTGGTCGACCATGATATTGTGACCTTCCGAGACACCCAAACTGTCTACTTCTTCTGCCTCGTTGTCACCGGGCCGGCAGCGCACATAGCGGACAATCACTTCGTCAGCCGAAATTCTGAACTCATAATTCTTAAGACATATTCCTTCCCCTGGAGCCGTCTGCCCCGCAATGGTGATATAAGGGTCCGTGACCCTTAGAGTTGATTGCAGCTCGATAGTGCCCGAGACGCGAAAGACTACGATTCTTGGTCCGCCGGCCTCAACAGCTTCCCTGAGACTTCCCGGGCCGCTGTTGTTGAGGTTGGTGATTTCATAAACTGCCCCTCCACGGCCGCCTACGGACCACCTGCCTGCTCCTTCGGCGCCTGGAAAGGCCAACTGTTGTGCCTTAGCGGTTAATATGAAGGCCAGAATTGGCATTATGATTGCTACTTTCTTCGTGGTTAGCTCCTTCTTTTTCTGCGGATGCCGATAGCGTATAATAGTGTATTATAGCAAATCACTTCGCTTAATTCCACGTCTGCTCGGTAGTCGAAAAGGTTTAATCTACCGCAAGCTTAGGTCGACTGCATAAGCCGAATACCATTTCCGCAGAGACTAATGTTGCAGCTCGGCGCCATTAGCGGTGTTATCTTGGTGCCATTGGCAAGTAGAAAGCCCCGCTCTTTTGTCTCCAACAAGACCTGAAGGTTTTTTCAGGTTTTTTTTGACGCGCCGACCATGTCGGGGCGTGATGTTTGATTTAGCCGAGTATGATATCGTCCAGCCGGCGCTTGGGTACGTGATGCGTGCCTTCCTTGTCGCGCCAGTAGCGTATGTTGCCGGCGTCATCAGTCTGGTCAATTACCACCTTCTCTTTCGGCTTACCCAGGGCAAGCACGAGGAGTATCTCGTATCGCTCCGGGATGTTCAGGTCTTTGCGGAGTCTTTCTTTGTTTATCGAAGCAAGGATGCAGCCGCCCAGACCTTTCTCCGCGGCCCCCAGGAGGATACTTTGCGCCGCTATGCCGTGGTCGCAGTTCACCGAGCGGGTTATTTCGGTGTCGGCGAGTATTATTACATACGCCGATGGCCGTTCGCCCTCGCTCGGTCCGGGCCAGTCTTTCAGATACCCGGCCCACGAGAGATTTGGGAATATCAAGGCGTTCTTTTCCGGTTGGCACGAGAGGATGTATCGTAAAGGCTGGAGATTGGCTCCCGAAGCAGACAGCCTGGCAAGGTCAACGAGTTCCCTCAGTGTCTGTGGCTCTATGCGAATATCCTCAACGAAACGGCGGTAGCTCCGGTTTTTTGTGACCAAATCGCTTATCATTGCGTATCACCTGACTGGTTGTGCAGTTGTGTCTCGGCTCTTGTCTGGCCTGTTGTCGCCAGTACAGTCTGCCACAGGTCGCCATTAGGGTCAACCTTTTTCCTCTTTAACATGGCAAGCGATATAGGCACGTGCGTAAAATACTGATTCCAATATCCTATTACCATATTTGTCCGGCCCGACATGCCGGCGTGTACGGCGTTTTGTCCGAGCATCAGACAAAAAGCGGCATCATTGGAGTCGGCGGTTAAGCTCCTAAGCATATAGCTGGGGTCAATGTACTTCAGGGCAATCTGCTTTGCCTTGTTCTTGAAGTGCTGCTGGATTCGTTCTTTCAACAGAAGTCCGATGTCGTCGCGGATGGCGTTACCGGAGGCATCAGCTTTGTGCTCATTTGTCCTGGTACATTCTTGTCCTGCTCCTTCGGCGACCACAATTACTGCGTGATGTCTTTTATCCAGGCGTTTTTCGAGTGAGTTCAAAAAGCCGAATTCCCCTTCGAGCACCAAAGGCACTTCAGGGATAAAGCAAAAGTTCACATCGCTGTTTGCAAGTGTTGTGTGGGCGGCGATAAAGCCGGAGTCTCTTCCCATCAGCTTGACCAGGGCCACGCCGTTCCAGGCGCCTTTTGCCTCTGCGTGTGCGGCCCATATAGCGGCCCGCGCAGCCTCGACAGCCGTTGAGAATCCGAAAGAGGATTCTATGCCCAATATGTCATTGTCGATTGTCTTGGGGACCCCGATTACCGAGATATTCAGTCCCCGCTGTTTTATGACGCGACACAACTCTGCCGCCGCCCGAAGCGTGCCGTCGCCTCCTATACAGAATAAAAGACCTATCTGCCTTTTTTGTAAATTGTCAGCCATATCCTCGGGGTCCTGCGGTCCGCGAGAAGAGCCCAGAATATCACCTCCCTCGAGGTGGATTTCGTCCACCGATTCCGGCGTCAATAGCATAGGTTCCTGAGGCGCCTTTGAAGACAATCCGGTGTATCCGTACTTAAAGCCGAGCGTCTCTTTGACGCCGTATTGCCAGGTCAGGGCCAGAGTGATGGTTCGGATTACGTCGTTAAGCCCGGGACACAGCCCGCCGCATGTTACTATACCGCATCTTAGTTCTGCGACGTCAAAGAAGATTTTTCGCCGAGGTCCGGCCCTCTCGAAGACCGGGGATTCTTCAACGACATTTTGCCAGGCCTTGAGATTTGCGCAATTTGAGTATAGCAATATCTTCTCATCGTCCTCAACAAAGCGTGATTTACTTCGCGTTACGGGACATGGTATGGCAGCGGGCCCGAGTCTTTCGATGGTCAAATCGGGCAGTTCTTCAGGTTTCAAGCAATAAGCATCCATAGGGCTCCTTACTCGTGATTCGTGAATCGAGATACGAAATACCAAAGTTAATGGGCCGGGTTGGATTCGAACCAACGTAGGCTTACGCCAACGGGTTTACAGCCCGTTCCCTTTAGCCACTCGGGCACCGACCCCGATGCTTCAGGGGTGTGAATTTACAGCTTCTCGGTCCTCACTGCAAGCAAAAATCCGGCCAGTTCGACCTTGGAGCGGCCAGAAGTGATTTTCGGTTCCTCTTTGCGGTCCTAACAGAAGGCATAACCGGCGTATAAAAGGCTTTGGCAGACGGCAGGTTTGAATTGCATAGCGGCCTGGCCGTATTATAATGGTGATGATGCTGAGTTATCTGCAAACAAAGCCGACACGGCGCCCTCGCGTCGAGGGCGAAGCTCCGTGGGATGGCTATCCCTATTACGATTGAGACTCCAAAGGGACAAAAATGACACTCAAAACGAACTTGCCCAGAATGAACGGTCTGATTTTTGGCCTTGTGATGCTTGGCCTGCTGTGCGGACTCTTTCAGGATGCCGCCGGCTCTTCCGTACTATCGGTTGATTACAGAAACTTGATATCCCGCGCTGATTTGACCTACCAAAGGGCTGTGGAGCACAGTGAAGAAGGGCTGCCGGTAGGTAATGGCCGAATGGGAACCCTCGTATGGACTACGCCGTCGGAACTGAGGTTTCAAATCAACAGGGTCGATGTCTATGCCAACAACAGCTATACCAACAGCTTCTACCGAAGGCACCGCAACGTGGTCGGTATGGCGGGGCGCGACTACTGCGGCGGCTGCGGACTTGTAGATGTCGATTTCGCGGATTACGGCCCGGATGTATTGCCGAACGACCGGACAATTCAGCATCTTTCAGTCTATGATGCGCTGGTGACCGTAAAAGGCGCAGGAGTAAGAGCGAGGATACTTGCCTGGCACGAAGCTGACGTTATCGCCGTTGAGTTCAGCGACACGCGCCAGGTGCCCGCAGCGGTCAACATCAATCTGCGAATGCTGCGCGGCGCTGCTGTTGAGACAAAGAACCATCTCGCCAAATCGGAGCTGGGCGTTCAAAACGGCAGGATAATCCTGACCCAGAAGTTTACCGAAGGCAGCTACTACTGCGGCTCGGCTGTTGTCATTTCCGTCCTGGGGCGTGAATCCAAGGCGAAGCTGGCCAATGAGACCACGGTCCGCTTATCGGCTGAACCGGCGAAGGGAACGTTTACAATCTTGATAGCGAGCGCTGCGAGTTTCGACCGCGAAGAAGATATCGTTTCGATTGCCGCAAGGCAGCTCAGCGCCGCAGCGGCTAAAGGCTTTGACGGCCTGCTCGAGGCAAACAAGCACTGGTGGCGCGACTTTTGGTCAAAGGCATTTGTGCATCTGCACAGCGATGACGGCGTCGTCGATGAAATCGAACGGAACTACAATTACTTCTTGTACATTATGGCGTCAAGTTCACGTGGCAGTTTGCCTGCGAAGTTTAACGGGATGCTCTGGTCGACACAAGGTGACAGGCGCGAGTGGGGCAGCCAGCATTGGTGGAATAATTTGAGCTTCTTATACAAAGGCTTATTTGCCGCTAATCGCCTTGAGCTGCTTGACCCCATGTTCGATATGTACACGGGTATGTATGATTCACTTGCCGTAGCTGCGCAACAGCAGTGGGGCTCGAAGGGCATCTTTATTCCCGAAGCAGTGTGGTTTGACGGCCTGGCTGAGCTGCCAGACGACATTGCCGAGGAGATGAGAGACCTTTATCTGCTGAGCAAACCCTGGGCTCGGAGGTCTGACAGATTTCGCAGGTTTGCCGACAGCAAACATCCGCAAAACGC
>JAUWKC010000251.1 GCA_030607345.1 Planctomycetota bacterium
GCTATCATGATTCACCTATAATGACCCTTAGAGAGGATTTTACGCTCGACTGAAGAATACACGTTCCTCCAAGGCTGGGCCTGAATCTTTATCATTGCCGACCGAAGATCGGGCCCAGCAGCAGATGAACACGCCAAAACCAGGCGTGATGTGACATAGTGTAAGTTTGAGGCAGGCTGACAAGCCGGAGGGGCGAGCGGTTGTAAGAAATTGCTTGCGGTCGTGTTTTGGTTTGTCGGCCTGCCTGTTATCTGTCAAACTATCGGGATTTTCCCGCATCTCGCCAAAAACACTTGCACTGGCAGGGTTATCCCTTATACTCAAGGCCCTAAGGATGCCGGTGAAAAAATGCAAGGAAGGATTCCTAAAGTAGTTGTCGTCGGCGGCACCTATGTCGATATGGCATTAAGGTGCAAGCAGATGCCTGTCCCCGGACAGAACGTTCTAGGTTCTGTGCTTACATACGCCGTCACAGGCCCGGGGCCCAACCAGGCCGCCGAGGCAGCTCTGTGCGGCTGCGAAGTACATCTGCTCAGCAAAATCGGCGGCGACTCCTTCGCCCAAATGGCGGTAAAATCCCTCGCAGAGTATAATGTCAATACCGATTTCGTCTTCACCGCCCAGGCCAAAAATACCGGTGTTATCGTAACACTCGTCGACGCAGAAGGCGAAAACGCAAGCTGCACCTATTGCGGCGCCAACAGCGCGCTAAGCCGGCGCGATATCGAAGCCGCCGAAGAAATCATCTCTCAGGCCGATGTCTGCCTGATTCACGGAGGACTCACTCCCGATACCATCGTCGCCGCCATTCGCTATGCAAAGGTCCACGACGCCAAAGTAATCCTCAACCCCGCAAGACCGATAGAGCAGCCCCCCCGTCAAAACAGTACACCCCCCGTAGAGTATTTCAGTGCCGACATCCTGATTGCAAATCTATATGAAGCCGCCGACATCACCGATAAGGGCGCCGCCAATATTCGAACCGCCAAACTGGTGGGTTCGGACCTCGTCGCCCGCGGCGCCGGCGCCGCCGTAATCACTATGGGCAAGCGAGGCTGTCTGGTGGTCGACAGAAGAGACGCAAACCACATCCCGGCCTTTGATATCGACCTCGTCGACGACACCGCAAGGGGAGACGCCTTCGCCGGCGCCCTCGCTGCCTACTGCACGGTAAAAGACGACATCAGCGAAGCTGCCAGGTTCGCTTCCGCAGCGGCAGCGCTGACCTGCACCAAGTTCGGCGCAATTGAAGCCCTCCCCACAAAAGCCGAAATCATCGAACTGCTCCAGAAAGAAGATACCGCCTGAGCTGTTCAAAGATAATGCCTCAAATATGCTGAACCTGGCCAACAAAGACGGATTCCCGAACATCCGTGATTGTGGGTTTCTTCGGTCCCGGCGGGTATGACGCCAGCGCAAAAATGTAGAGCCGCCCTCCTCCGGCACGGCTCCACCACTATCGTTAACAAAACCGACGACGCCAAAGCGAGGCCGGTTCTGATAACTCGCATAATCGGGCGGCTTCTTCCTCCTCCTAAGCATAGCAGTTTTGAAAGCTGCCGCCCAATATCACCAACCAAGCCAAAGATAAACCAACCTGCAAGAATTGTGCCAACAACAACACGGAGTGGCAAAAGACCCCTGCCCCGCTGCCCTAACAATTTACCCCACACTTACTTACGCTCGTATATGTTGTCTCGCCTATCAACGCCACTATGCTTCGCATTTTGACAGCGGGTTGACTTTTTTCAACACCCACCTTGCTCAGCTCGCCTATCTTGGCAAGCACGAACGCCGCTATTCCTTATTCGAAAGGCAAATTTGTCGAATGTTTAGAAAAGTCAACACAACAGCCCACCCTGTGTTCAGAACTCTCCATCGCGGGGCAACACGCAGCGCAAGACCACACACGCAAACCGCACTCACTCAATCGCGTACAATTCAGGGTCGTACTTCGCAACGCAGGAGCGATTGTTCCAGCGGCACAGCCAGTGGCGGAACAATCTTCTTTTGCCGGACGGTTCCTGATGAGCTCGAAAAACACTGCCCTTGCGCCAGCCGACGATTTCATCGGCAAGCTCACCGGCCCGTCGCTCGCCCAGCGCCGTCATAGTCATCTCATTCGGGTCGCTGTCCAGCCCGTAAACAAAGACCCCCCCGTCGCCAGGGTCGTAAACGAATTTGCTATCGCCCGTGACAAATCCTGCGGGACTCTGCCCCATCCAGCCCGAAAAATACAGCTTCCGACCCACTGGAATCGCCGAGAGCACGTCGAGGCCGTCAAAATCCGCCGAGCCAACATCAAAACCCAGCAGAGCAAGCAAAGTGGGCGTCACGTCGATTGAGCCAACCGGCAATGTGACCCTGCGTGCCGGCCCAGCCGGCGACGGGGCCCGCAAAACAAAAGGCACACGCAGAACTTCATCGAAACCCATGCCTTCATGCCCCAACCCGCCATGCTCGCCAAACGCCTCACCGTGGTCGCCGACGATGCAGAAGACCGTATTATCAACGAGCTTAAGCCTGGCAAGCTCATCGTCCAGCGCGCCTATGAAAGCATCCGTATAAGCAATAGCCTGCTTGTAACGCTCCAGCGGCTTGTCGGCAGGCTCGTCATACCACTGCGGCACCTCGTATGGGTCGTGCGTAACCGAGCACATAATGGCCAAAAGGAATGGCCCATCTTCAGCCTTTATCCATTCGGCAATGGGCCCCAACATCGAAAATTCGTCGCAGGCCAGATAACCTATGAAGTGATTGGGGTCGCCGAGATCCTCTCTGGCCCAGAACGTATCGAAGCCGAGGTTGTGTACCAGGGCCGGCCTGGCCTCGAAGCTGCCCTTGGCCGACTGAAAAAAAGCGGTCCTGTAGCCCAATTGCCCCAGAATCGTCGCAAGGCTCGCATAGGGCTTGTCCGCCGGAACCGCCTCGACAATATCGTGAGAAACCGAAGGGTACCGTCCGGTCAAAAGTGCAAACAGTGCCTTGGTGGTATGAGTAAGTGACGAGCGCGCATTTGTAAAGGCCACTCCCTGCTGAGCTACTCCGGCAAGATGGGGCGTAAGGCCGGCCACAAGGCCCGACCCTTTGTCGGCCTCCCCGACACGTCCCTGATTCTGCATCATAGCTGGAAGTGACGTATACCGGTATTGAATACCCTCCAGAACAA
The DNA here is from genome assembly GCA_030607345.1 of Planctomycetota bacterium. The sequence continues at coordinate 3,170 of JAUWKC010000251.1, forward strand.
GGATGATCACGTTGTGCTCTGCCTGCCGCCTCTGCGGTGACAACCCGATTTGCAGTTGGTCGCAGGCAGGTATTTGGCGCGTCGGGTTTTCAGAACCTCTGCCGGACTCGGCAAGAACGATGCTCATCAAAGCCCTCAATTGGCAGTTATAAC
>JAUWKC010000211.1 GCA_030607345.1 Planctomycetota bacterium
GCATCACGCCACTCGAGGCGTTGCGGAACAACGTGCCCGTACTTATAAGCAAGCAAAGCGGCATTGCCGAAAAACTAAGAAACGCCCTGAAAGTCGACTTCTGGGACGTCGACGAAATGGCCAACAAGATGGCGGCCGTCCTCAAACATGACGCTCTCGGCAGCACCCTTCGCGACGAAGGGACCCGAGAGGTGCATAAGTTTAGATGGGAGGACTCGGCTGCGAGGGTCAACGAGATTTACGGACAAGTGCTTGGCTCGCTCCAGGCTTCTGCGAAATAAGGAGGTTTCGTATGGCATCGGTATGTTTCTATTTCCAGGTGCACCAACCCTACAGACTCAGACATTACACTATCTTCGATACCGACTGCAATTATTTCGACGATTTCAAGAATGCCGAAATCTGCAGAAAGGTCTCGCGAAAATGCTATCTGCCCTCGAACCGGTTGCTGCTGGAACTTATCAATAAATATAAAGGCAGGTTCAGAATCTCCTACAGCATAACAGGGGTGCTGCTGGAACAGCTCGAAAAATACGCGCCGGAGGTTCTTGCGAGCTTTCAGCAATTGGCCGGAACCGGCTGCGTGGAGTTCCTGGCCGAAACGTATTATCACAGCCTGAGCTCTTTGTTCTCGGCCGACGAGTTCAAAGAGCAGGTGCAGGCCCATATCGAGACCGTGGAGCGACTTTTTGGCCAGACACCGAGAGTCTTTAGAAATACGGAGCTGATATACAACAACGACTTGGCCGCCATGGTAGAACAGATGGGCTGTTTCGATGCCATATTGGCTGAGGGGGCAGACCACATCTTGGGCTATCGGAGTCCCAACTTCGTTTATCGCCCGCCAAATTCAAACGGGCTAAAGCTTTTGCTGAAAAACTACCGGCTCAGCGATGACATAGCCTTCAGATTTTCCGACCGGAACTGGAATCAGTGGCCCCTTGGCGCCGACAAGTTTGCAAGCTGGATAGATGCTGTTAACGGCAACGGCTGCGTAGTGAATCTGTTTATGGATTACGAAACTTTCGGTGAGCATCAGTGGGACAGTACGGGGATATTCGAGTTTCTGCGGCACCTGCCGGGAAAAATCCTCGAACACCCGGACAACGATTTCAAAACCGTCTCGGAAGCCGCCGAGGCATACGAACCTGTGGATATAGTGGACGTCCCCGGTATTACAAGCTGGGCCGATACGGAGCGGGACCTTTCGGCGTGGTTCGGCAACGCTATGCAGGAAAATGCCCTGACCGAACTGTACGGACTTGAAAAGACCGTCAAGGCCACCTATAATAAAGAAATAATAAACAACTGGCGCAAGCTGCAGATATCAGACCATTTTTACTATATGTGCACAAAATACTTCGCTGACGGCGATGTGCACAAATACTTTAACCCGTATGATACGCCTTACGATTCTTACATAAACTTTATGAACGCGCTGGATAACCTCAACACGCAATGTTCGGCGGTGCTGTCACGAAGAGAACGGCCGTCTGCCGGACTGGAATTGAGGCCGGAGAAAGCCCACAGTATGTAAGCAGTGGTCTTTGCCCGGGGCGGCGCAGTAATCGCACTATTATGGACAAGCCATACTGGCAGCATTATTCGCATCCTGCAGATATGGGGATACGCGGCTTCGGCCGGACAAAACAGGAGGCTTTTGAGCAGGCGGCTCTGGCCTTGACAGCGATTATAACCGACCTTAAAACAATTGAGGCGAAACAGCAGATTGAGTTCGTCTGCGAGGCTCAAATCGAGGACGAACTGCTGCTTGTCGAGTGGCTGAATGCACTGCTCTACGAAATGGCGACGCGGCAAATGCTCTTTGGCAGGTTCGAGGTCAGCTTCGAGCCGCCCGGGCTTCGGGCCAGGGCGTGGGGAGAGAAGATAAATCTGAAAAGACACAGACCGGTGATTGAGGTCAAAGCTGCCACCTATTGCGACCTGAAACTCAAGCGCGATGAAAACCAGGGCTGGTCGGCACAGTGTATCGTCGATGTGTAAAGACGCCACAGGTGACAAATGTACGCAGAACAAGTGAAAAGGCGTGAGCAGGTCCAGTGGTATATCGAGCCTTTCGGCAAGATGCGCGTGCCCGTGATAATCTATGCCGATGAACAATCCATAAAACAGATGGATGAGAACGTTTATCGACAGGCTGCAAACGTGGCGTCGCTTCCGGGCATAGTGAAAGCGTCCTATGTAATGCCCGATGGCCACTGGGGTTATGGTTTCCCCATAGGCGGAGTGGCCGCCTTCGACCCCGAACAGGGCGGCGTCATCTCAGCAGGAGGTGTCGGCTTTGATATATCCTGCGGCGTACGCTCTGTGAGAACGGCGCTGACGCTCGACGACATCAAAGGCGCTGAGCAAAGGCTTGCCGGGCTGCTGGCAGAGAACATCCCCGCCGGCGTGGGAAGCACGGGCAAGCTTAAACTCTCGCCGAAGCAGATGGACCAAATGCTGCTGGGCGGGGCACAGTGGGCTGTCGACCAGGGCTACGGCACAAAAGAGGACCTCGCCCATACCGAGCAGGGCGGCCGAATGGCCGGGGCAGAACCAAAATATGTCTCCGACCGTGCAAAAGAGCGGCAGAAAAGGCAGGTTGGAACGCTTGGCTCGGGAAATCACTACCTCGAACTGCAGAAAGTCACCGAAATATACGACGACGCCATTGCCCGGACCTTTGGTGTGGGAGTCAATGACCTGATTGTGAGCATCCACTGCGGCTCGAGGGGGCTGGGACATCAAATAGCAACCGACTTTCTGCCGAAAATGGTCAAGGTCGCGCAAACCGAGGGAATTGAGCTGACGGAAAGAGAGCTTGCCTGTGCCCCTGTCAAGTCGAACGTCGGCCGGCAGTACTACGGCGCTATGAACTGCGGTATCAATTGCGCGCTGGCCAATCGGCAGGTTCTTACGCATCTGGTCAGGCAGGTTTTCAGCAAAGTTCTGCCCAAAGCCAACCTGACGCTGCTTTATGATGTCTCCCACAATACTTGCAAGGTCGAGAAGCACACTGTTGACGGTAAAGTGGTGGACCTGTACGTACATCGCAAAGGCGCCACGCGTGCTTTCGGGCCTGGTGAGCCCACTATCGCCGAGGACCTTCGCGAGGCCGGCCAGCCGGTACTTGTGGGGGGCACTATGGGTACCGCTTCCTATATACTGGTCGGAACTAAAGAGAATATGTCTCTTTCTTTCGGCTCGTGCTGCCACGGCGCAGGAAGAGCTATGAGCCGAAGGCAGGCCACAAAAACCTGGCACGGCAAAGATGTACTCAGACGGTTGGCCGAGAAGAACATTATCATTCGCGGCACCTCGCTTCGCGGAATCGCCGAAGAGGCCCCCGGCGCCTATAAGGACGTTACCGTGGTCGTCGATGCAACAGAAAAAGCGGGCCTGGCTAAAAAGGTAGCCAGACTGGAACCTGTAATTTGCATTAAAGGCTGACCGCAGTAGCTTCACGGCTTTGTTATCTCTGACGGAAAATTATTTTATTTTTTTTGCTTGAAGGTGTTTCGGGCGGACTGTATAAAAATCACTGTAGCTCTTTGAAAAGATAATATCCTGACTGTGGGTCTCGAAGGCCTTTTTTCGGGCGTTCGGGATAGCCAAACGGGAACTCGGTGAAAATCCGAGATGGTCGCGCCGCTGTAAGCGTCTGTTCCGGCGTTGTTAGCCGGAAATCCGTGAGATATTGGTCCACTGTTCGCACTGTGGTTTTGCGCCCTGTAACCAGCAGGGTGGAAGCTCGGCGGATGGGAAGGCATCTTGCGGTAGGGCGCAAGTCAGAAAACCTGCCTGTGGTCAGTTAAACGTTTTGCGGTGTTCTCGCGATGTGGAGCACGACGTAATGGTTGGCTGACGTTAGGGTGCGTTTGGTCGGTAGTAA
>JAUWKC010000208.1 GCA_030607345.1 Planctomycetota bacterium
CAGGACGGCGAAACGATTATGCTTGGCGGCATGCTTTTCCAGGAAGACAGCAACATCGAGAGAAAGATTCCATTGTTGGGCGACCTGCCTTTGTTGGGCGGACTTTTCCGGCACAATGAAATCGTAAAGGCCAATACCGAGATGCTTGTATTCGTTACGCCGTACGTCATAGATGAGGACCCCAGTAAAATGCTGCCAGAAACAAGAGAGCAGCTCCGACTGGAAAGACAAAGGCTGCAAGACGTTATGAGAGAACTGCAGGCCGGTATATCGGGCAAAGAGAAGACGTCGGACAAGCCTGCTGAACAGTAATGGATTCGACCGTGTGGGCGGGCCGGCAGGTCTGAATCTATCATCGGCCGGGGTGGAAATACCCCGGCTTTCTGTCCGGACGGCAGGGCCGCTGACCTCCTGAGTTGAGCCGTACAGGCCATACCTCCTGAATTCATCCGGCAAATCCGAAAAATTACGTTGCTTGACGGAGCGGAATTCCGTATAAAGACACTTTGGGATTCACGCGGCGTTGTGCACGGGCAGCATTGGCGTCTTTCTTGCTTGTGCGCAGGCGTGGATGTGATTGTGTATGTCAAGGCCGCTCGGCACCAAGGTCTTTGGAGCAAAGTAGTTTTCGGTTGTTGTTTTGATATGTGGAGGCACTATGAGTCGCAAAATGGTGACAATTGACGGCAATGCAGCAGTGGCTTATGTCGCGCACGCTACAAACGAAGTCATCGCGATATACCCGATTACGCCGAGTTCTTCTATGGGAGAGCTCGCCGATGCAAGGTCGGCCAAAGGCGAGCCGAATATATGGGGGACGGTTCCGTCGGTTACAGAGATGCAGTCTGAAGGCGGCGCTTCCGGGGCCGTGCACGGCGCATTGGCTACCGGAGCTCTGACCACGACCTTCACCGCGTCACAGGGGCTCCTGTTGATGATACCGAATATGTATAAGATTGCCGGAGAGCTTCTGCCCACCGTCTTTCACATATCCGCTCGTTCGCTTGCCTGTCAGGCACTTTCGATCTTCGGAGACCATTCCGACGTGATGGCCTGCAGGCAAACCGGCTTTGGGATGCTTTCTTCGTGCAGCATCCAGGAGGTTATGGATTTTGCACTTATTGCTCAGCAGTCGACGCTGGCTACGCGCGTGCCGTTTCTGCACTTTTTTGACGGCTTCAGAACGAGCCACGAGCTTCAAAAGGTCGAGGAGCTGACGTACGACGATATGCGGGCGATGATAGATGACGAGCTGGTTGCTCAGCACAAGGCCAGGGCCCTGACGCCCGACAGGCCGATGATTTCCGGCACCGCACAAAATCCCGACGTCTATTTTCAGGGCAGAGAGACTGTGAACAAATTCTACCTCGCTGCACCGCGGATTGTCCAGGAGACTATGAACAAGTTCGCCGGACTGGTCGGACGCAGTTATCATTTGTTCGACTACGTAGGCGCCGAAGACGCCGAAAAGGTCATCATCATTATGGGTTCGGGTGCCGATACTGCTCACGAAACGGTTGAGCAGCTCAACTCCGGTGGTGAAAAGGTTGGTATGGTGAAGGTGCGTCTGTACAGACCCTTCAGCGCCAAGGACTTTATCGAGGCACTGCCCATGACCGTCAAGAAAATCGCGGTTCTGGACAGGACGAAAGAGCCGGGTGCTCTGAGCGAGCCTCTGTATCTGGATGTTCGCACCGCCATAACTGAGGCGACCGTTGCCAGCCAGGCCCCGTTCAAGGATAATCCTGTGGTTGTCGGCGGACGGTACGGGCTCGGCTCCAAGGAGTTTACGCCGGCTATGGTCAAGGCCGTCTTCGACAATCTTGACGCCGCACAGCCGAAGAAGGGTTTTACCGTTGGCATTATCGACGACGTGACAAACACGAGCCTTGACGTTGACGAATCGTTCGAGAATTCAGACGAGGGGTTCTATTCGGCGATGTTTTACGGCCTGGGCTCGGACGGTACGGTTGGTGCAAACAGAAATTCCATAAAGATTATCGGCGACCTCACGGACAATTACGCGCAGGCATATTTTGTGTATGACTCGAGAAAAGCCGGCGCCGTTACCATATCGCACCTGCGATTCGGCAGGCACTTGATACGAAGGCCTTACCTCGTAAGGCAGGCGGATTTTGTCGCCTGTCATAACCCGAGTTTTCTCGAGAAGTTCGATATGCTTTCATCGGCCCGGACCGGTTCGACGTTCCTTCTGACCAGTATGCACGGCAAAGACCATGTGTGGGATACTCTGCCGCAGGAAGTGCAGAAACAAATCATCGACAAGAAGCTGAAGTTCTACGTCATTGATGCGATTGGACTTGCCGAGGAGATAGGCCTCGGACCGAGAATCAATGTGGTTATGCAGACGGCGTTTTTCAAGATAAGTAACATTATCCCGATAGAGACCGCCGTTGAAGCAATCAAGGATGCCATCAACAAGACCTACGGCAAAAAGGGCGAAAAGGTCGTTCAGATGAACTATGCCGCCGTGGATGGTGCTCTCGAACGGGTCTATGAGGTTAAGGTCCCGGATAAGGTCACAAGCAGCATTAAGATGCGCCCGCCCGTTCCGGCCGATGCCCCGCCTTTTGTCAAAGATATTACAGGCGAGCTTATAGTCTTTCATGGCGACAAGCTGCCGGTGAGCAAGATGCCCATTGACGGAAAGTTCCCCAGCGGCACGACACAGTACGAGAAACGCAATATCGCTGTTAAAATACCCGCCTGGGAACCTGATTTGTGTATTCAGTGTGGACGGTGCTCTCTGGCCTGCCCCCATGCGGCTATCAGGATAAAGGCTTACGACAAAAAATACCTCGACAAGGCCCCGCCGACCTTCAAGAGTGCCGACGCCAAAGGCAAGGACTTCGCAGGGATGAAGTTCACCGTGCAGGTAGCTCCTGAGGACTGCACGGGCTGCGGCGCCTGTGTCACTTTTTGTCCTGTTCAGGAAAAAGACGCCAACAAACAGCCGACCGGTAAAAAAGCCATCAATATGGTCCTGCAGGAGCCGCTCCGCGAGTCAGAGCGCGACAATTACGACTACTTCCTTGCCATCCCAAATACCGACCCGAAACTTTTCAGGGCCGATACCATCAAAGGCAGCCAACTGATTCAACCTCTGTTCGAATATTCCGGTGCGTGTGCCGGCTGCGGCGAGACGCCTTATGTCAAACTCCTGACACAACTTTTCGGCGACAGGGCCTATATCGGAAATGCCACGGGCTGCTCGTCGATTTACGGCGGGAATCTGCCGACCACCCCCTATACCAAGAGGGCAGACGGCAGGGGACCTGCCTGGAGCAACAGCTTGTTTGAGGATACCGCAGAGTTTGCCATGGGTATGCGGTTGACGGTTGACAAATTCAAGGAGCGCGGGCTTTGGCTGCTGGCGCAGGTTGCCGAGCAGGGCTGTGTTGATGCCGAGCTGGCTGCTGAGATTCGCCGGGCTGCATTAGCCGACAACCCCGAGCAAGGTGCGATTGAACAGCAGCGAGCAAGAACAGCCAAGCTCAAACAGCAGTGTAAAAAGAGTGACTGCCCGAGTTGTAAGGAGCTTTTGAGGGTGGCCGATTATCTTGTGCGTAAAAGCGTCTGGGCCCTTGGCGGCGACGGCTGGGCCTACGATATCGGCTATGGCGGGCTGGACCACGTCCTGGCTGGCGGCGCCAATGTCAACGTCCTGGTGCTTGATACGGAGGTTTATTCCAATACGGGTGGCCAGATGTCCAAGTCCACGCCGCGGGCTGCGGTCGCCAAGTTTGCAGCGGCAGGAAAGCCCACACCCAAAAAGGACCTCACTCTTTTGGCGGTCACTTACGGCAGCATCTATGTAGCCCGGGTGGCTCTGGGGGCGAATCCCAATCAGACAGTCAAGGCGTTTGTCGAAGCCGAGGCGTATCCCGGACCTTCACTTATTGTCGCTTACTCCCACTGTATCGCACACGGTTACAACCTCGTCAACG
>JAUWKC010000290.1 GCA_030607345.1 Planctomycetota bacterium
AGGTCTTGCCCAATTCGAGTCCTTCAGGTTTGAAACTGTTACCGGAAGTGGCGCCTTTTTCAGCCAGTTTCGCCGGGTTGGTACCAAAGTACAGCTTATGCGAAGTCGCAAGCAATCCCGGCTTCCAGGTCAGCGTCGCGTTGGAGGCTACCTTTCCGGTCTTGTCTGCCGGGGTCGGACCGGCGGCTTTTCCGTCGGTGGTAGTGAACTGCCAGGTTGTTCCCTTGTGAACCGTGCCTGCTTCGTCTTTGACATCGACACGCCAGTGATATGTCTTGCTGAAATCCATATCGGCATCGAACGTCGATTCCGCCAGGCCTTTTGCGACGGGCTTTGCCCCAGGTCCGACTGCGTCGAGAGTGGTGCCGATATAGAGGTCGTATGTATTCTTGCTGCCGCGTCCCGCTCTCCATTTGAGCTGTTCGTCCGGCTTTACATTTTCAGCGCGGTTGCGAGGTGAGGGCCTGCGGGCTTTCTTGCGGGCAGACGCCGTCACAACGGTCCTATTGGACCTCTTGCGGTACCTGCAGACGACGGTATCCTTGCCGCCGAAAGCAGTGATATAGCCGCTCTGGATATCCTTGTTTATATCGGCAGTGACATCGCCGGCTATTATGAACAGGCCTTCTTCTATATCCATAGAATAGGCCACATCGGCATGGCTGAACTTCTTGCACTGGAGGGTTCCGGCGGTCAGCTTAATGCTTGCCGTGCCTGCCCGGTCCCTGTCCGAAGGACACATCAACGTACCACCGACACGGAATATTCCTCCGTTCATGGTTATCCTGAGCGGCTTATCCTCGTAGGTACGCGCATTGTCCCCGGGCGCGCCGCCCATATTGACCGATTCTTCGACTTCGAAGAGTACATTGCCGTTCATATTGATTTCGCCGTTGCCGCCGTCGCCGATTAGGACTCCTTTGCACTTAACGGTACTGTCGGTGATATTTGCAATGCCGTAGGTCTTGCCGCTGTCGGATAATCTGAACATACCTTTGATGTCAACGTTGGCTCGCTTTAGGTTTATGGTGGCGATTCCGCGGCCTCTGTTGGCCCATCTCCACCAGCCTTCGATGATGACATTGCAGCCGACCACATCGACGACCTGGTCATCGCCGCTTTTCCAGACGGGTCCTCGCATTTCGCCACACTGGATATCGGTATCTATCACGGGCCCTCTGCTGGGCGGTGGATTCAGTATGATAATATCGTATGTGCCCGGGACCTTGGCGTTATCCCAGTTGGCCGCGGTTGTCCACAAGTCATCGGCTCCGGCGCCGGTCCAATGCACTTGCTCGCCACCAAAGGCGTTTGTCGCCGTCAGCGCAAACATGCAAAACGTTACGAAGAGAGTAGATTTCCTGCACATAATCAGCCCGCCTTCCAGAACAGTCAAAAACCTCAACTCCAATTTAGCTCGCCCCGGGCACTTCGCCGAGTTCAAGGCCGGTGATTCTATACGGACGGGCAGGATTATGCAACACTTCAGTTAAGAATTGACCGGTGAAGTGAGAATTGCACAGTTCCAGGCCAATCACGCTCGGTGCTGATTCCTCAGTTGGTTTTTGATGGCTGCGAGCAAATAAACGCACCGCAGCAATCAAGATGATACTTTTATTGCCGTGACTATGCGGTCGTTGTCGTGGAGGTCCTTTTCTATCTTGAACTCGCTAAACGCCCCCGTCTCTTGCAGCAGCTCTTTCACGGCCGGTCCCTGAGTGCAACCGACTTCCAGGATAACGGCCGCGCCGGGCTTTAGAAATTCGCCGACTTCTGCGCAATTCTGCGGTATATATCGAGGCCATCGTCTCCGGCAAACAGGGCAAGTCTCGGCTCGAAATCTTTTACGTTCTTATCAAGCCTGTCATACTCGGCTGCGCTTACATAGGGCGGATTGCATACAATCAAATCGAATCCGCTCGCATCCAATTGCGGCACAATGGGGTCGAACAAATCGCCGGATAACAGCGTCACCCGGTCCTTCAGGTTGTGCTTTTCGATGTTTCCGGCGGCTACGGCAAGGGCTGCGTCGCAGATGTCGGTGGCAATGATGTGGGCATCGGGAAAGTTCGCGGCAATCGCCGCGGCGATACAGCCGCAGCCGGTGCACAGGTCGCAGACAAACTGGGCGCCGCTGCGACGGCGGAGAAAATCAATAGCACGCTCGACCAGCAACTCGGTCTCCGGGCGCGGAATCATTGAGTCGCGGCTGACTTCGATTTCCAGGGAATAAAACTCGCACCTGCCGATGAGGTATGCAACCGGCTCATGCTGAGCGGCGCGTTTGACCAGTTGCCTCAGCCGGTCAAGCTGCTCGGCGGCCACGAGTTTATCAAAATTGGTATAGAGTTCGATTCGCTTGACCGCTAAAACATCACTGAGCAGAAGTTCGGCGCTGAGCCGAGGCGAATCCACACCCTTTTCGGTAAAATGCCCGGTAATCCAGTTCAATAGCTTTTGTATCGTCCAGTTCTGCATAGCCAGATTATAGATGGAGCAAGGAAAAGCGAAAAACAAAAAGAACCGACAGAGAGTACACCTGGTTCGAAATTGGGTTTGATTGGCTTTGTTTTTTGGGGCCTCCAGGGGCGGTTTGTGTTCGTAAGTGCTTGTTAGAGTTGAGGTTAGAGTCATTAGCACCCCTTTGGAAATTGGCTTTGTTTTGCATAAAAGGTGTTGTTTTGTGCGCGCATTCATCCGCAACAGCGGAGAAGTAAGTAGAAAGTAGATAGTAGAGCAGGCGAAAGAGCCAGGGGGGGATTTTGGTTCCAGGCGTAGCGTATTTTCAGTCGAGAATGTGAGCATAGTATCGGTACTCCTTTTTGGGCGCGAA